>SLLJ01000300.1 GCA_007134165.1 Nitriliruptoraceae bacterium
CAACGACGCCGACGACGTCGACGACGCCGGTGACGCCGCCGACGTCGCGACGGCGCAACCGTCGATCGATGAGGTGCTCACCTACTTCCTCGACGACCAGAACGCGCGGCTCTCCGCGCCGACCTACGCGCGCTACGAGGGCATCGTCGAACTGCTGTACCACTGCCTCAACAGCTACGGGTACGAGTCGCTGGCCGGCTCCGAGGCCAAGGCGTGGCAGGCGGCCTTCGAATCGGGCGATCACCGGGCGTTCACCCGCCTCTTCGGCCCGGACCGCATCGTGGAGATGTACGGCGAGTTCCTCGGCTACTTCATGCTGCGCAAGGTCTTCGCATCCAAGCAGCAACTCAAGGACGCCGGCACGGTCACCAAACGTCTGGCGCGCTGGTTGGGCGAGCAGGGCTACGTCGACCCCGACACCGCGGAGCAGGCCCGAACCCTCGCTGCTCAGGCCGGTCGGAGACTGACGCGGGCCGATGAGTTCGGTGAGCACCTGTTCCGCCAGGCGCAGCGCACCCGGCTGCCGGTGGCTCCCAACGACATCCCCGACGAGGACTGGGTCGAGGACCACCTGCCGATCACCCGTATCGAGGACGGCCGGTTGTGGTTCGGTGACCTCGGTCCGGTTCAGGTGCCGACCTCGGCGAGCGCGCTCGCCGAGGTTGGCTGGTATGTCACTGTCGTTCTGGCGTGCGTCGATGGTTCCTGGCGACTGGTGGAGGTCGGCGCGGTCGACCCGTGATGCGGTGCCGCCGGCCCCGACACCATGGGTCGAACACCCGCCAGTTGGAGACTTCGGCTCTGCGGAAGGGGCCGTTCGCCCCCATTTGTGCGCACCCGCGCTGCCTAGCCTTTCAGCGTCCGCTGGAACACGCTCCCACGGGTTCGTCGGACGCCATCGATGGTTGCAGCGCCCGGCTACCCACGGAGCGATCGCGATGACCAGCCCGCACGCCACCGGCACCGCCTCGACATCCACGCCCGGTCGTGTGCCTCGCCGCGGCTACGTGGTCCTGCTCGCCGGGCTGCTGTCGAACTTCAGCGTCGGGATCCTCTACACCTGGAGCAACATCCGTGACGCCCTCGAGGGCTACGAGCAGTGGGCTGTCTCGCAGTTGACGCTGCCCTTCTCCATCGGGGGGCTCACCTTCGCCCTGCTGCTGATCGTCGCGGGCGCGCTGCAGGACCGCTACGGCCCCCGCCCCGTCATGGTGGCCGGCATCCTGATGGTCGGTGGCGGGACGATCCTCAGCGGCCTGGCCACGCGCACCCCCGGACTGTTCTTCGTCACGTTCGGCGTGGTCGTCGGAGCGGGGCTCGCCTTCGTCTACGCCTGTCCCCGCCCGGCGGCCATGAAGTGGTTCGATCCGTCGCGCAAGGGCATGATCAACGGCTTGGTCGTCACCGGCTTCGGTCTCGGTGCCCTGTGGCTCGGCCCGACCCAACTGCTCCTGCTCGACACGTTCGGCTACTCGCTGGAGCGCACGCTGATCATCCTCGGGCTGATGATCCTGGCGATCGGGCTGCCCTGCGCTGCGGTGATGGTGGACCCACCCGGGGGCTACGTCCCGCCGCAGCCCGTGCGTGAGGCCGGCACGCCGGTGCGCGACAGCCAGCGCCATGCTCCCAGCGTGTCGCTGCGCTCGGCGGTGCGAACCCCACAGGCGTGGATGCTGCTGGGGATCTACGCGCTGTACTGCTCCGCCGGGGCGATGGTGATCGGCAGTGTGGGCAGCATCATGAGCACCCAGACCCCCGGGGGTCTCGACGGGGCACTGGGTCCCAGGCTGGTCGTGCTGCTGCCGTTGGCGGTCCCGATCCTGGCGCTGACCAACGCGCTGGGCCGGACCTCCGGTGGGATCGGGTCCGACTACCTCGGCCGCAAGCGCACCTTCGTGGTCATGCACGTGGTCCTGCTCGCCAACATGTTCCTGCTGCAGTTCTGGACCACTCCGCTGCTGATCCTCATCGGCGCGCTGATCGCCGGTGCCTGCTACGGGGCAGCGCTGGCGGTGACCCCCTCGATCGTGGCCGACTACTTCGGCCTGAAGGCCTACGGCGCCAACTACGGGTTCGTGTTCTACGGGTGGGGCATCTCGCTGCTGCTCGGCCCGCAGATCGGCTCCAGCGTGCTCGCGGCCACCGGCTCCTACATCGGGGCGTACTACGCCGCGATCGGGCTGCTGTCGGTGTCACTGCTGCTGGTCACCCTGTTGCGCCAGCCGCGCTTCGCCGACGAGAAGATCCTCGATGCACCCATCCCCGTAGCGGTGGCCGCGCAACTCGAGCCGCAGCTCGAGCCGGAGCCGAAGCCGGCGCTCGATCCCGAACGCCAACCGGTCGAGGTAGCGGTGTCCGCGGCGCGCTGAGCTCGACGCTTCGCCCACCGCTGGTCCTGAGCGTCACCGCCCGGCCCGTGCCACCGCGTCGTCGATCGCCCGGGTCACCGCGTCCGGCCGGGTGAACGGCAACTCGTGGCCGGCTGCGTCGATGACGCGCAGCTCGGAGTCCGCCAGCAGCTCGTCGGCCCGCACCGCCTCGGCCAGCGCGACGTTGCCGTCGGCACGGCCGTGCACGATGAAGACGGGCACGTTCAACTCCCCGTACCGCCCGCGCACTTCGGGCATCACCGCGCGGGTGTCCTGCATCAGCCGGTAGGTGGCCGCGAGGTTGGAGACCGAGACCCACTGGCAGGCATAGGCCCGGACGTAGGGCGTGGGTGCCGGACCCTCGGGGGCGAAGGCGTGGTCCAGCCCCTCGCGCAGCAGCCGGTGATCGGCAGCCCGCACGGCGGGTCGGTAGAACACCTCGACGACCGTGGGGCCGATCAGCGGCCAGGTCACCGGCCGGTAGGCCCCGTAGTCCGCAGGGTCCGGGGTGCCCAGCAGGTCACCGCCCACCGAGACCGCCGCCGCCACCTCGTCGCCGAAGGCGTCGAGGTAGGCCGCCATCACCGTTGCCCCTCGCGAGTGTCCGACCAGCACCGGATCCTCGAGGTCGAGCGCCGCCACCGCGCCCCGGACCAGCCGTGCCTGCTCGACCAGTGATCCGACCGGCTGCGCCGCGTCGCTGTGTCCGTGGCCGGGCCGGTCGATGACCACCACCCGGTAGCGGGTCGCCAGCTGCTGAACGATCGGCGACAGCGTGAAGTCGAGCACGCTGCCACCGTCACCGTGCAGCAGCACCACCGGTGGGCCGGATCCCCGCTCGACGTAGTGGATGGCGACCCCGTCCACGACGACCACCTCCTCGGCGCTGCCCGGCTGGTCGGTGCAGGAGCGGTGGAACGCGAGGTTGGCGGCGGTGAGCCAGGCCACGCCAGCCCCCAGCACGACCAGCGCCGCGACCATTACCCGGTGGCGGGCGGCCCACGCGATCATCGGTCCGCTCCTGGTCGAGGTGCCGCGCTCGTCGCGCCGTCGCCGCCAGGCGAGGGTGAGGCCGGCACTGGGCAGCGTGCCGGTCGATCATCCGTTCTGCCGGGGAAGTTCGACCCTACCCACCGGGGGGCATTGCGTCGATGATGATGGCGACCTCGGACACCGCCGCCGGGCTGGCCGGTGAAGCCGAGCATCTGCCCCGTACCTCTCTCAGGACCTGCCCATGACCTCCCCTGCGATCCATGTCGCCGGCCTGACCAAGACCTTCGGGCCGGTCACCGCGCTCGACAACTTCGACCTCGAGGTCGCGATCGGTGAGGTCCACGGGTTCCTGGGACCCAACGGTGCCGGCAAGTCCACCACCATCCGGGTGCTGCTCGGGCTGCTTCGCCGCGACCGCGGCGAGGTGGTGCTGCTCGGGGGTGACCCGTGGCACGACGCCGTCCGCCTGCACCGCCGGCTGGCCTACGTGCCCGGCGACGTGCACCTGTGGCCCAACCTCACCGGCGGCGAGGCGATCGACCTGCTCGGTGAGCTGCGCGGCGGGCTCGACCAGCGGCGCCGGGCCGAACTGATCGAACGGTTCCAACTCGATCCCACCAAGCGCTGCTCGACCTACTCGAAGGGCAACCGGCAGAAGGTTGCGATCATCTCCGCTTTCGCCTCACGGGTCGAGCTCTACCTGCTCGACGAGCCGACCTCGGGGCTCGATCCCCTGATGGACACCGTGTTCCAGGCCTGCGTCCGGGACGTGACCGCCGAGGGCTCCACCGTGCTGCTCTCCAGCCACATCCTGGCCGAGGTGGAGGCGCTGGGCGAGCGCATCACGATCATCCGTGACGGCCGCCGGGTCGAGTCGGGCACGCTGACCGAGCTGCGCCATCTGACCCGCACCTCGATCACCGTGCACACGGTCCAGCCCCTGGACGGCCTGGCCGACCTCGACGGGTTGAACGACGTCGAGGTGGAGGGCACCCACGCCCGTTTCGAGGTGGAACCCGACGCGATGGGCACCGTGCAGCGCTGGTTGGCCGAGCGCGAGGTGCTCGCGTTCACGAGCTCGCCGCCGACCCTGCAGCAGCTGTTCCTGCGCCATTACGGCCAGCAGCTGACTGCCGCCGAGGTGGCGGAAGCCGGGGAGGGGTCCTGATGGCCGTCGACACCCGGGCCCCGACGCCCACCGCCACGCGTGCCCCCGATTCCGGGGGGTCGTCGCTGACCGGGACGTGGCGCCTGCTGCGCCTGGCCGCTCGCCGCGACCGGGTCCTGCTGCCGGTGTGGATCGTCACGCTCGGCGTGCTGCTGCTGGCCAGCGTCGCCAGCATCATCGGCCTGTACGACAGCGAGGCCGAGCGCGTCCAGTACGCGCTGGCGGTCGCCCCCAGTGTGGTCGCCCGGGCGTTCGAGGGGCCGATCCTCGGCACCTCGCTCGGGGCCATCCTGATGACCGAGACCTTCGGCATGTTCGCCGTGCTGGTCGGCATCATGAGCGTGCAGACCGTCGTGCGCCACACCCGCCTGGAGGAGGAGACCGGCCGCGCCGAGCTGGTCGGCTCGGCGGTGGTGGGCCGGCACGCACCGCTCACCGCGGCGCTTGCGGTGGCCTTCGCCGCCAACCTGGCGGTCGGCGGGACGACCGTCGCGATCCTGCTGGCCTACGACCTCCCGACCGGCGGAGCGGTGCTCGCCGGCCTGCTGCTGATGGGCGTTGGCTGGAGCTTCGCGGGAGTCGCGGCGATCACCGCGCAGATCTCGGCCAGCGCCCGCGGCGCGAACGGGTTGGGCGGCGCGGTCATCGGGCTGGCCTACTTCCTGCGTGCCGTCGGCGACGGGCTCGGCGAGGTGGCACCCAGCGGAGTGGCGGTCACCAGCGCCTGGCCGTCGTGGCTGTCGCCGATCGGCTGGGGGCAGCAGGCCGGGGCGTTCGCCGTCGAGCGCTGGTGGGTGCTGGGGCTGTTCGCCGGGCTGGTGGTCGCCACCGTCGCCGCCGCCTTCACCCTCACCCGGCACCGCGACCTCGGCGTGGGCATGCGCCCGGTGCGTCCTGGTCCGGCCGAGGCTTCCGCGGCACTGCGCTCGCCGGTCGGGCTCGCCTGGCGGCTGCAGCGCCCGACGGTGCTGGCCTGGCTGCTTGGGCTGATCATCACCGCGGGCGTCTTCGGCGCCATCGGTGACGAGGTCGACGCCTTCCTGGAGACCAGCGACGAACTGGCGGAGTTGTTCACGGCGCTGGGTGGCAGCGACGTGCTGGTGGACCTGTTCATCGTGTTCTTCCTGGCACTGCTGGCGGTCGCGGTCGGCGCGTTCGCCGTGCAGGGGGTGCTGCGCCTGCGCAGCGAGGAGGTGAGCGGTCGGGCCGAGCCGCTGCTGTCGACCGCGGTGGCGCGCACCCGCTGGGTGGCCAGCCACCTCATCGTCGTGGCCCTCGGCAGTGCCGCGATGCTGCTGGCGGCCGGAATGGTGGGCGGTGTCGCCTACGGGCTGGTGACGGGGGAGTGGGGCGCCCGGTTCGGGGACTGGGTCCTGGCCGCCGTGGTCGGGATCCCGGCCGTGTGGGTGCTGGCCGGGCTCGTGGTCGCGGCCGTCGGGTTGGTGCCGCGACGGGCGGTGAGCATCGGGTGGGGGGCGCTGGGCGTCAGCCTGGTGATGGGCCAGCTCGGTGCGCTGTTCGAGCTCCCGCAGTGGGTGCTGAACATCTCGCCCTTCACCCATGTGCCCGCGGTGCCCGCCGACGACCTGCAGTGGCTGCCGCTGCTTCTGCTGCTCGCGGTCGCGGCCGGCGTCACCGGCCTCGGGCTGGCGGCCGTGCGCCGCCGCGACCTGCTGACCTGAGGGGTGGCGGCACGCGGGCTCAGGCCTCCTGCAGGTCGCGGTGCCGGAACGCTGCCGCACCCAGTGCCGCCCCGGCGAACCCGATGGCCAGCATCACCAGCGCCGCGGTGAGATCGATCTCGGCGACGGGAACGGCGGCGAGGTGGCAGAACGGGCTGAGCTGCAGGACCCAGGTCGGCAGGTCCAGCAGGCCGCCGACGAAGTCCAGCGCGAAGCCCACCACGACCAGTCCGTAGGTCAGGGCGACGGCCCGGCGGGGCAGCAGCCCGAACAGCGCGGTGCCAACGCCCAGCACCAGCCAGGCCAGCGGGACGAGGTTGATGCCGGCGAGCAGCCCGTCGACGAACCCGATCGGCACGTCGACGAGCACGGTCGCGAACCAGGCGATGATCCCGCCGGCCACGGCGATCGCCGCCGCGCACAGCGCGATGGTGGCCAGCCTGGCACCCAGCCACCCCAGTCGACCGACCGGACGCGCCAGCAGGTGTTCGATGCGCCAGCTGGCCTCCTCCTCGCGGATCGCGGCGAGCTGGCCGGCGACGAACACCGCGATCAGCAGCGCCACGAACAACGACAGCGTCCAGGCGATGATGCCCGCCGGGGTGTCCA
>SLLJ01000319.1 GCA_007134165.1 Nitriliruptoraceae bacterium
CCTCCTCGCCGTGACCAACTCCCCGTGACTCTGGGGCCGGAGGTCGCCGATGCTCTCAGCGACGGCCGTCCGGTCGTCGCCCTGGAGTCCACGATCATCGCCCACGGCCTGCCGCGGCCGCGCAATCTCGAGGTCGCCACCTGGCTCGAAACGAGCCTGCGGGAGCAGGGGGTCGTTCCGGCCACGATCGCGGTCCTCGACGGTCGGGCGCATGTCGGGCTCACCTACGAGCAGCTCGCGCGGGTGGCCGCCGCCGACGAGGTGGTCAAGGCCAGCGTCCGCGACCTGCCGATCGTGCTTGCCCGGGGCGGGAGCGCGGCGACCACGGTTGCCTCGACGGCGATGCTCGCCGCCGCGGTGGGCATCGAGGTGTTCGCGACCGGCGGGCTCGGTGGCGTACACCGCGAGGCCACGAGGACTTTCGACGAGTCCGCCGATCTGCACGTGCTCGGGCGGACGCCGATCGTCGTCGTCGCGGCCGGGGTCAAGTCCATCCTCGACGTGCCCGCGACCCTCGAGCGGCTCGAGACCCTCGGGGTCACGGTGCTGGGCTACCGCACCAACCGCTTCCCCGGCTTCTACGTGGCGGACTCCGGCGAGCCGGTCGAGTGGCGGGTCGAGGGGCCGGACGAGGTCGCGGCGGTGCTCTGCGCGGCGCGCGCGCTGTCGCTGCCCGGGGCGGTCCTGGTCGCCAATCCGATCGACCCGGCCGCGCAGCTCGACCCCGTGGTGCACGACCGGGTGCTCACCCAGGCGCTGGACGCGGCTGCCGACCGGGGTCTTCGGGGCAAGCAGGTCACCCCGTTCCTGCTCGACCACATCCAGCGGGAGACCGCCGGGGCAAGCCTCGAAGCGAACGTGGCGGCCGTCAGTGGCAACGTACGATTGGCGGGAGCCATTGCCCGGGCGGTGGTCGCCCGGGCGGAGCACACCTGACGGGCCACGAATTGGGGGCCGTTCGGGGTCCGTCGACCAGTGCGTTATCGCGACCGCGAGGATCCGGATGCCATCAGCACGGCTCACCGACCCGACGGTTGTGCGCGAAACCCCGGCCCGGGTGCGCCTGCCCCGCACCGGGGCGATGCGGGTGCCGGGCATCGTGTTCGCCTCCGAGGCGCTGCTGCCTCCCGCCGACGCGCTCGCCCAGGTCGCCAACGTCGCCACCCTGCCGGGGCTGGTCGACGCGAGCTACGCCATGCCCGACGTGCACCTGGGCTACGGGTTCCCGATCGGCTCGGTCGCCGCCACCGACGTCGAGGCCGGAGGGGTCGTCTCGCCCGGTGGCGTCGGGTTCGACATCTCCTGCGGGGTCCGGCTGCTGGCGGCCCCGCTGGGGCTGCCCGAGGTGGCCGACCACCTCGACGTCCTGGTCGACGCACTGGCGGCCCGCGTACCGTGCGGGACCGGCCCCGGGGCGATCCTCGAGCTCGGGACCGACGACGCCGCGCTGACCCGCTACCTCGCCGGCGGCGCGGCCTATGCCGTCGAGCAGGGCCGAGGCGAACCGCGTGACCTCGCCCGGTGCGAGCACGGTGGGGTGATCGCCGATGCCGACCCCGACCTGGTGGGGCGCCGGGCGCGGGAGCGGGGGCGCCACCAGCTGGGCAGCCTGGGCTCCGGCAACCACTTCCTCGAGGTCCAGGTCGTCGAGGAGGTGTGCGACGCGCGGGTGGCGGGCGCCTTCGGGCTGGCCGTCGGGCAGGTGTGCGTGATGATCCACACCGGGTCGCGGGGGCTGGGTCACCAGGTCTGCACCGACCACGTCGAGGTGATGGGGCGGGCGATGGCCCGGCACGGGATCACGGTGCCCGACCGGCAGCTCGCCTGCGTGCCGGTCACCTCGACCGAGGGACGGCGCTATCTGGCCGCGATGGGCGCGGCGGCCAACTTCGGCCGCGCCAACCGCCAGCTGCTCACCGAGGCCACCCGTGACGCGTTCGCGGCGGCGCTCGGCCAGCGGGAGCTGGCGCTCGTCTCTGACGTGTCCCACAACCTGGCCACGCTCGAGGACCACGAGGTGGACGGCACCACCCGGCAGCTGTGCGTGCAGCGAAAGGGGGCGACCCGCGCACTGCCGCCGGGCCACCCCGAGCTGCCCGACGACCTGCGCGAGGTCGGCCAGCCGGCGCTGGTGCCCGGGTCGATGGGCACCTCGTCGTACGTGCTGGTCGGTGAGCCGGGCGCGCCTGCGTTCCACTCGACGGCGCACGGTGCGGGCCGGGCACTCAGCCGCCACGCGGCCCGTCGTCGCTTCCCGGTTGCCGACGTCGACGCCGAGCTGCGGCGGGTCGGAGTGGTTGCCCACGCGCGCTCGCGCAGAGGGCTGCCCGAAGAGGCGCCAGGGGCCTACAAGGACATCGACGAGGTCGTGCGGGTCTCGCAGGAGGCCGGCCTGGCCCGACCGGTCGTACGGCTGCGCCCGCTGGGGGTGGTCAAGGGCTGATCGCGGCCGGACCGGCTGGTGGACGAAGCTGGTGGGTGATCGCGATCCAGCCCGCGGCGACGAGACACAGCGCCGCGGCCAGCGTGAGCGGGTCGAGCAGCGGCACCTGCTGGGCGACGGCGCCGAAGGTGGGGGGACCCAGCGCGATGCCGACGCTGAACGCGGCGTTGAACAGCCCGAAGGCCCGTCCTCGAGTGGCCGTCCCCGACACCAAGGAGGTGGCGGCCGTCACGGCCGGGAAGACCAGTCCGTAGCCGGCGCCGAACAGCGCACTGCCGAGCACCGCGACCCACAACTGCCCAGTGACCACCAGCAGCCCGAGCGCCACGGCGAGAACCGCCAGCCCTGCGGCGACGTTGCCGTCGGCCCCGACCCGGTCGACCCGGCCGGACACCGGTGAGAGCATCACCCCGGCTGCCAGGATCGCGTAGGCGGTGAACAGCCCGCCCACCACCGACGGGGAGGCGCCCAGTGCCTCGGCGGTGCCGGGCAGGAACGCCGCCAGAGCTCCCACCGCGGCGGTCAGCACGATCGTCGCGGCAAGCGCCCGGCGTAGCGTTGGCTGGCGCAGCAGGGCACGCATCGGCCGCTGGGGTGGCGCCGCGTCCGTGGTCGCACCCGGAACCCGATCGTGGATGCCCAGCGCGGCGATCACCGCGCCGAGCAGGAGCAGCGCGCTGACCCCGAGGAACACCGCGTCGGTGCCGGCCACCTGCCGGACGGCACCGGCGGTGGCGGGGGCGATCACCGCTGCGGCGCCGATCAGTGCCCCGAACCGTCCGAAGGATCGGCCGGCCTGGCCGACGCCGGCCCGGTCTCCGGCAGCGGCGAACACGGCGGGCACGAGAATCCCCCCGGCGACCCCGTGCAGCGCCCGGACACCGATGAAGGCACCGATGCCGGTGGGCAGCGTGTAGGCCGCGACCGTCAGCGCCGCCAGCACCAGGCCGACGATCGCGACGCGGCGCCGGCCGACGCGGTCGACCAGGATCCCACCCACCACGTTGGCCGGGAGGTTGAGGGCCGAGTAGGCGCCCACGGCCAGTCCGATCCCGGCGGCCCCTGCTCCCAGCGCGCTGACATGAGGCGCGACGGTGGGTAGTAGGGCGAAGACGTCGACGAAGGACAGGAACAGCACCGCGCCGGCGGCGCGGGGGTTCGTCACGCGGACACTGGGCGCGGCAGCGGTCACGGTCGACTCGAAGGACGGGGACGGCGGGGCGGGAACCATTTGGGTGATGGACAGGGTGCCCGAGCGGCGGGACCCCATGGTGCGCGGGCGGAGAACGGGCCTCGCGCTGGCCTACGATCGCTCCCGGCGTCCGGCCGGACGCCCGGCCGGTGGTTCGGCCCGCGATCTCGCCAGGAGCCGTCGATGTCCGACGATGGGGCCGCACGAGCGCCCGGCGATCGTCACAACCCCAGGGTGCTCGTCGTCGGCGACGTCATCGACGACCTCGTCGTGCGTCCGCACGGACCGATCCGCCCCGCCACCGACACGCCGGCCACGATCACCCCCTCTCCCGGTGGGTCGGGAGCGAACGCGGCGGTATGGCTGGCCCGGGCCGGGGTCCGGGTGCGATTCGTGGGCCGGGTCGGGGCCGCCGACCTCGCCCGCCATGCGGGCCTGCTGCGGGCCGCCAAGGTTGAACCCGTACTGGTGCCCGACGCACGACGTCCGACCGGCAGGATCGTGGTGCTGCTCGACACCGGTGGGGAGCGCACCATGCTCACCGATCGGGGTGCCAACCTCGGTCTGCGGGCGGCGGATCTGCCCGACCGACTCCTCGACGACGTCGACGTGGTGCACATCAGCGGCTACAGCCTGTTCGATGCAGCGGTGCGCGACGCGGTCCTGGGTCTCGGGTGGCGGGCGCGTGAGCGGGGACTGCGCATCTGCGTCGACCCGGGGTCGGTCGGGTTCCTCTCCGAGGTCGGCCCGAGGCGGTTCCTGGACTGGATCGCCGGGGCCGACCTGCTGCGTCCCAACCTTGCCGAAGCTCGCCTGCTGGCCACCGGTGCCGGCAGCGCTACCGGTGCGCTCGAGGCACTGCTCGATCACGTCCCCCTGCTGGCGGTGACCCGGGGCCCCGACGGCGCGAGCGTGCTCGGCCGGGGGCAGGCCCCGGTCGAGGTGCCCGCGCTGCCGGTCGAGGTGGTGGACACCACCGGTGCCGGTGATGCGTTCACCGGGGGGTTCCTGGCCGCCTGGTTGGCCGGCACCGACCTGGCGCAGGCTGCGCGCGACGGGGTCGCGAGCGCCGCCGAGGCGATTACCCAGCAGGGGGCACGACCACCACGCTCGCGGTGATCGTCGACCTGCGCTACCGTCGGCGACTCGCGGGGCCCTGCGGCTCCGATGTGGTGCGGTGACGGGCGTCCGTCGGTGACGTCCCCCGGTGAACCGGGTCAGGGCCGAGAGGCAGCAGCCCTAAGCCGTTCTCGGACGGGTGCCGAGCCGGGCGTCCGTCACCCCACCACACCGGGGACGTTCCCCGGGGGCCGTCCCACCCGGGCGCTACGGTGACGGAGCAGGAGGCCCGACGTGGCGTACGTCTCGCTCTACCGCCGTTACCGGCCCCAGTCCTTCGCGGACATCGTGGGCCAGGATCATGTCGTGCGCACGTTGTGCAACGCGATCGCCGAGGACCGCCTGCACCACGCCTACCTGTTCACCGGGCCGCGCGGGACCGGCAAGACCTCCACCGCCCGGATCCTGGCCAAGGCCCTCAACTGCGAGCAGGGGCCGACTCCCGAACCGTGCGGGACCTGCGAGCAGTGCGTCGCGATCACTGCCGGCGCCTCGGTCGACGTGATCGAGCTCGACATGGCCTCCCACGGTGGGGTCGACGACGCCCGGGAACTGCGGGACCGCGCGCTGTTCGCGCCGGCCAGTGCGCGGCGCAAGGTGTACGTGCTCGACGAGGTCCACATGGCCTCGACGGCGGCCTTCAACGCGCTGCTCAAGCTCATCGAGGAACCGCCGGCACACGTGCTGTTCGCGATGGCCACCACCGACCCGCAGAAGGTCCTGCCCACCATCCTGTCGCGGGTCCAGCGGCTCGACCTGCGTCGGGTGTCGGCCACCGACGTCGCGCAGTTGGTGGGCCGGGTCGCGACCGCCGAGGGCTACCGGGTCGAGGACGCGGCCGTCGACGCGGTCGTGCGAGCCGGCGACGGCTCCGTGCGCGACACCCTGTCGGTGCTCGAGCAGGTGCTCGCCTTCGCCGGGACCGAGGTGAGCGTCGATGCGGTCGCCGCCGTGCTCGGCCACACGCCGGCGGAACGGGTCTTCGACACCGTGGATGCCCTGGCCGCCCGCGACCTCGCGGCGTTGCTCGGGATCGTGCAGTCGCTGCTCGACGAAGGCTACGACCTCCGCCGCTTCACCCTCGACTTCGTGGCGCACGTACGGGATTTGCTCGTGCTGCAGGCCGCGCCGCAGCGTCCCGACCTCGTCGACGCCACCGATGACCGGCGCGAGCGGCTCGCGGTCCAGACCTCAGCGCTCCCCCGCGAGTCGCTGCTGCGGATCGTTGACGTGCTGGCACAGACCGTGGTCGAGCAGCGGCACGGCTCGCCCCGGTTGCCGCTGGAGCGGGCGCTGGCCCGGCTGGCCGTTGTCGGCGGCGACGGCGACCTCGCCGCGCTGCTCGACCGGGTGGCGAGGCTCGAGCAGCAGCTAGCCGGCGGGGTGCCGCCCGCGGCCACCGAGGCGACGGCCCGGCCGGCCGCCGGAATCCGCAAGCCCCCCGCATCGCGCCAGCCGCCGGTGGCGCCGGCAGCCACCGTGCCCACCGGTCCCCCGCCTCGGCGACCAGATCGGGCGGCCGAGACGCGACCCGAGCCCGCACCCGAGCCCGCACCTGCGCCCGTTGAACCCGAACCCGCACCCGAACCGGCACCCGAGCCCGCACTCGAGCCGGCATCGGAGCCCGCACCCGAACCGGCACCCGAGCCCGCACTCGAGCCGGCATCGGAGCCCTCGAGCGACGATCCCTTTACCCTTGTGTCATCGCACTGGCCGGGCATCCTTCAGCTGCTCAAGCAGGGATCGCGCCGCCACCACGCCATGCTCGAGCCTGCCGCCCCGCTGCGTCTCGAGCGGGGCGTGCTGGTGCTGCGCTACCCGCGGCGCTATGGCGGGTTCCACGCCGTGCAGGCCCGGGGTCACGAGATCGACCGGGCCCTGCGTGCCGCCATTGACCAGTCCTGCGGGCTGGCCGTGCGCATCGAGGTGCTCGTCGAGGGTGATGACGAGCGGCGACGGCCGGTCCCGCCCAGCGTGACCCCAGACGACGCCCGCACCCCACGTCTGGACCCGACCCCACCCGTCGACTCCACCACCCAATCCACCGCCCACCCCCCGGCCCA
>SLLJ01000288.1 GCA_007134165.1 Nitriliruptoraceae bacterium
ACTCGACGAGCTCCTGGTCGAGCCCACCGTCGGAATCGACCTGCTCGAAGGTCTCCTTGGGCGGCATGCTGCCGGTCGCGGCCGCGAGCGCGAGCGACAGTGCCTGATCGGTCACCGCCACCGCCGCCGGCGGCCCGTCATCGAACTGGTAGGCGGCGAGGTAGGAGGACCGCGTGGGATCGAGCTCTTGGGCCGGACCCGGCCGCACCGTCACCGGACGACCGAGCAGGTCGCGCAGAAGGTCCCGAAACGAGGCCCGGGCGGGCAGCGGACAGCGGCTGTTCATCGGATCACACCACGCCCTCGAGGGCCCGGTCCAGCGATTCGGGCGTGAACGGTTTGCTCACCATGAAGCGGGCGCCGTGGGCTCTGGCCAGCTCGTACTTCTCCGGAGTGGCCTCGGAGGTCACGAAGCCGAAGGGCACGGAGATGCCGGCGTCGTTGAGCGCTTGGAGCAGTTCGATGCCGGTCATCTCGGGCATGTTCCAGTCCGACAGCACCAGGTCGGGTTCGTCCTCCTGGATGGCGGCCAACGCCTGCCGTCCGTCGGCAGCGTCGCGGAAGCTCGCCTCCGAGAAACGGCTGATCTTGGACAGGGCGCGCTTGACGAGGGCGCGCATCGCCTGGCTGTCGTCGACGACGAGGATGTTCACCGCAGGGTCCTTCCTGTGGGCCCACCTCGGGAAGACACCGAGGGAACGGGGATCTGCGGTGGCGCCGCTCCGGCGCCGCAACCCGCTGACGAGGAGCAGTTCGCCCTCACCGTCGAGCGCGGAGCGCTGGGCCACCTTGGTGCCGGGCATACAGACCTGGTGATCGCGACCTCGCGCGCGCGAGGGCACCGCCCGCTGGCAGGAGCCCTCGAGCCGCCCGTCGTCGTGGCCGCCGGCCATGGTGACCACCTCGCCGCTGACGTCGGCGAGGCCGTCCTCCTCGGTCTCGATCCCCTCGGCATGATGGGTCCGGTGTACCGCATCGCGTGCCGCTCGGTGGGCTGCACGGTGACCGCCCCATCCCGGTCGCCGGTCAGGAACACCCCGGCCATCTCCGCCGCCTCGTCGCGCGCGTGCACGTCGACCCAACGGTCGACCTCGAGAGCGAGGCCGAACATGGCGTTCCAGATACTCGTCGCACTGCAGCGCAGGTCGACCTGCAGGTTCTCCACGGGCTCGCTCCGTTCGGGATCACTTGGGCCGATAGGTGGTCGCTGGTCCCTGAACCATCGGCTCGAAGCCCTCATCGACGGTGAGGGGGGTCTCCGAGGAGCCCAGGATGAGTTGGCCCCCGGTCCGCAGCGTCGCGCGGCAGCGTGCCAGGATCTCGCGCTTGGCTCCAGGATCGAAGGAGATCAGGACGTTGCGGAGGAACAGGAGGTCGACCTCGGGCACGAATGGCCAGGGCCGCACCAGGTCGATCGCCCGGAACTCGACCATCTCCCGGAGACGGTCGCCGACCTGCCACATCGCCCCGGTGCGCCGGAAGTGGGTGACCAGAAGGCGGGCGGGCAGGCCCCGGTCGACCTCGCGTTGGGTGTAGCGCCCAGCGGCGGCGCGACCCAGCATCTCCGAGGAGAGATCCGTGGCCAGGATCCGGATGTTCCAGGTCGGCAAGATCTGGGGGAACCGGTCGACCAGCAGTATCGCCAGGCTGTAGGGCTCCTGGCCGCTGGAACACCCGGCAGACCAGAAGGTGGCGCTGCGCTGGTCCGCGTTGCGCGAGAACAACTCCGGGAGGATGGTGTCCTCGAGGGCCTGCCACAGCCCGAGGTCGCTGAAGAAGGCGGGGTCGTTGGCGGTCATCGCGTCCACGACCAGGTCACGGAGCGGACCGTTGCGCTCACGACGCAGCCGGACGACCAGTTCCTCGAGCGATGCCAGCCCGTTCTGGCGCGCGACCGGGGCCAGGCGCGACTCGATCAGGTCGTCTTTGCTGCCGGGCAGCACGATCGCCGAACGCTTGCGCACGAGGTCCCGGACGTAGTCGGCGTCGGCACGGGAGAGGGTCATGCCCGCACCGCCGGTCTCGCGGTGCGGCCGCCGCGATCCGGCTCCTTGGTGCCGCGCTTCGGACGTCGATGGGCCAGATGGGGGCGCTGCTCCCGCATGCCGAGCGGCGGGGTGACGTCGGCGTCGGCCCTCCGAGGCAGCACAGCCACGACCACAGCGGCGCACTCGGTGGGCACCGAGAACCGGATGACCAACCGGTCGGGGTGGTTCCGTCGATGCGCGGTGAGGGCGTCGCTGACCAGCCGTCTCACGGCCACGGCGTCGTCGACGACGAGCACGCAGGTCTCGGACATGACCATCCCCCTCAGACCTCGACGCCGAGCATCCGCAGCACCTCCCGGGTGATCGCGGCGGCGAAGGGCGTGACGACGTACTCGTCCGCCTCGGCATCCAGCACCTGGATCAGGTGATCGGTGTCGCTCTCGGTGGTCTCCGTGACCCGCACGGAACCGTCGTGAGCGCCGTCTACGCACACTGACTCCACGAACGTGAGGCCATCGCTGACCGGCAGGTTTCGGTCAGCGAGGACAAGGTCCCGCGTCTGCTCCTGGGCGAGCACCGCGAGGCCCTGCTCACCATCGCTCGGCTCGTGGACCTCGCCGTTGAAGCCCTCCGACCTGCGAGGCGGGACGGCACCGGTCGCACGGGCGTCATCGATGACCACGGATGGCATTCCGAAGCCTCCTTCGTCCCCCGGCAGCGGGGCCCGCTTCGATGTGGCGGTTGTCACACCGGTGCTGACAGCGGCACCCGGCCACCGCCCCTGTCGGCCGCGGTGCTGCGCCGTGAAGGGGCGGAAACGTGCCATGGTCCGCATGATCGGACCCGGCTGACAGGCGCTCGGAAGAGCCCGCTGAGGGAGGGTCGGGGCTGAGCACTTCGGGTGGGCGGGTCAGAGTCCTGTCCGCGACCTTGCGGGTGCAGTCCAGGCAGGGGCCGTCGGGTGTCGTGGGTGACACGGCCGTGCCCCCCAGGTCCATTCGCCGAGGTCGATCAACAGCGCCCGCGTCGGTGCGCGACCCAGCCTCAGCGTCGATCGCCACCGTGACCGGCGGAAAGACCCGCCAGGGCCGCACCGACAGGAACCGGCCCCGACAGCACCTCGAAGGCCAGACCGATGGTGGCGGGTTGCGCGAGGCAGCCGGCGAGCACCGCGGCCACGTCCTCGCGAGGGATGGTCCCACGCCGCTCGAGGCGCGGAACTCCCACCTCGACGTGGTCGGACCCGTGTTCGTGGGTCAACCCACCGGGGCGCACGCTGGTCCACGCCAGGCCGCTGACCGCCAGGATCCGGTCTGCCGCATGCTTGGCCGCAAGGTAGTGGGTGATGGCCGTCGGCCCTCGTCGCGGATCGTCGGCGGCCATCGACGAGAGCATCACGTAGCGCGGCACGCCGAGCTCGACGGCGAGGTCGATGCTGCGCACCGCACCGTGCAGGTCCACGCGCAGCGTTGCGTCCGGACCGGTGCCGGACCCCGAGCCGGCACAGAAGACCACCGCCTGCGCCCCGTGCAGGGCGGCGCGCAACGGCTCATCAGGCCCTTCGAGGTCGGCGGACACCGGATCGGCCCCCGCCGCCACCAGGGCCTGGTCCTGCCCCGGCGCCCTGGTTCCGGCACGCACCTGATGTCCGTCGGCGAGCAACCGGTCGACGAGTAGTCGCCCGGTCCCGCGGGTCGCCCCGATCACCAGCACCTGCATACGGCCTCCTCGGTCACGACGCATCGTCGCACAGGCGCCGATCTGGACGCTATGGTCGGGCATGCGACGTTCGCGTCTGCCCTCGTCGCACGCTATCGACACCCTGCGCGACCTGCGCCCGGCGGCACGTGGCGCGGTTCGACGCCCATGAGCGCCCCGGCGCGCCGCCACATCGTTCACGAACGGATCTCGGGAGGATCATGGCCGCCACCGTCACCAACGAAGAGATGCGCGATCTCGTACTCACGAAGTCTGGACGCATCAAGAAGGACCTCTACGAGCGCAAGCTCGCCGAGCTGCAGATCGAGCTCGTCAAGCTGCAGGAATGGGTCAAACAGGAAGGCGAGAAGGTCGTGGTCATCTTCGAGGGCCGCGACGCCGCCGGCAAGGGCGGGGTCATCAAGCGGATCACCGAGGTGACCAACCCCCGCATCGTGCGAACCGTCGCGCTGCCGGCCCCCACCGAGCGCGAACGTACCCAGTGGTACTTCCAGCGCTATGTCGAGCAGCTGCCCAGCGCCGGTGAGATCGTGCTGTTCGACCGCAGCTGGTACAACCGCTCCGGGGTCGAGAAGGTCATGGGCTTCTGCACCGAGGAGGAGCACCGCGAGTTCCTGCGCTCCTGCCCGGAGTTCGAACGCATGCTGGTGCGCGCCCACACGCGGCTGCTCAAGTACTGGTTCAGTGTGTCGCCCGAGGAGCAGGAGAAGCGCTTCCAGTCCCGAGTCGACGAGCCCACCAAGCGCTGGAAGCTCTCGCCGATGGACCTGACCTCGCGCGACAAGTGGGTCGAGTACTCCATGGCCAAGGACGAGACCTTCGCGCACACCGACATCAAGCAGGCGCCCTGGCACGTGGTCGAATCCGACGACAAGCGTGCCGCGCGCCTGGCCTGCATCCAGGATCTGCTCGACCAGATCCCCTACGAGGACCTCACCCCCGACCGCTTCGACCTGCCGCAACGCCGCGTCAGCGGCGGGTATGTCCGGCCCCCGCTCGACGACCAGACCTTCGTGCCCGACATCGTCGAGCGCCTCTACCACGAGATGCTCGAGGCGAAGGACGACAAGAAGGACAAGAAGATCCGCCGACCCCCGAAGGACTGAGCTACCCCCGGGGAGTCGACCATGGCCACGCGCCCGGCGGACCTTCTGGTGATCGGCGGGGGGACCGCGGGGCTCGTGGCGGCCGTGGGCGCGGCCGGCCAGGGCGCCCGGGCGGTGCTCGCGGAGCGCGAACGCACCGGGGGCGACTGCCTGTGGACCGGTTGCGTGCCCTCCAAGGCGCTGCTCACGGTGGCGCAGGCCGCGCACACCGCGCGCTCGTCGCACCACCTCGGCGTCCGGGTGACCGGAGACGTCGAGGTGGACTGGGCCGCAGCCCTCGCCCACGTACGCGGAGCGCAGGCCGCGATCGCGCCGCACGACTCGCCTGAGCGCCTGCGACGGGAAGGCGTCGAGGTCGTGGCCGGCACCGCCCGGTTCGTGGCCCCCGACACGGTCGAGATCGACGGCCGACCCCGTCGCTTCCGCCGGGCGATGATCGCCACGGGCTCTCAGCCCGTGGTCCCCGGGCTGCCCGGGATGGCCGAGGTCGATGCGCTCACCTCCGACACCGTGTGGGACCTCGAGGTGCTGCCCGCGCGGCTGGTGGTGCTCGGAGGCGGGCCGATCGGCTGCGAGCTCGCCCAGGCGTTCGCACGGCTCGGGGTGCAGGTCACGCTGATCGAACTCGCCGCCGGCCTGCTGCCCCGCGAGGAGCCAGCAGCGCAGCAGGTGATCGCCACCCGACTGCGGGCCGAGGGCGTCGACGTGCGCACCGCAACCAAGGCCCTGCGCGTCGTGCACGACGAGCAGGGCACAGGCTTGCTCTTGGAGCCGGTCGGCACCTGCCAGCGCACCGACCCGGACCGGGCGGCGACGACCATCAGCGACGCCGAGGTGGTCGGCTTCGACCGACTGCTGGTGGCCGCGGGTCGCCGACCACGCACCGACGGGCTCGGACTGCAGGCCGCCGGCGTCCAGCGCGATGCGCGCGGCGCGGTGGTGGTCGACGAGCAGTTGCGCACCTCCAACCCGCGGATCTGGGCCGGCGGTGACGTCACGATGCTGCTGCCCTTCACCCACGTGGCCGCGGCGCACGGTGCCACCGTGGTCCAGAACGCGCTGTTCGGCCTGCGCCGACGCGTCGACCACGAGCGCATCCCGTGGGTGACCTTCACCGACCCCGAGGTCGCCCGCGTCGGACTGACCCAGGCCGAGGCGCGGGAGCGGTACGGAGAGGAGGTGCGGGTGCGCACCGCCGGACACGACCACCTCGACCGTGCGATCACGGCAGGCCGCACCGAGGGCTTCGCCACCCTCGTGGGCGACCCCAAAGGTCGGATCGTGGGCGCGAGCGTGGTCGGACCCCGCGCCGGCGAGGTGATCGGCGAGGTCGTGGCCTGGATGCAGCAGAACACCACGATCGGACGCATCACCCGGACCACCCACGCCTACCCGACCTGGACCGAGGACCTCACCGCCGCCTCGCTCGAGGAACTGCGCGCCGGACTGGCACGCCTGCGCCCGGCGACCCGCGCGCTGCTGGCCACGCGACGGCTGCTGGGTCGCTGATCCTGCCGGCTGCACGCCGGCCAGCGTCGGGGAACCCACGCACCGGGTGGGCAGCCCGCACGAGCGCGGCTACCGTGGCTCGTCCTGCCCGGCCCCGAGGTGGTGCGTGCGTTCAGCAGTGAGCCTGGTCGTGGTCGTCGTCGCGCTGAGCGCCGTGTTGGCTGCCTGTGGCGCCGAGACCGCCCCGCTTCCGCCTGGCGACGCCGACCGCGGCGCCGACGTGTTCGCGACCAACTGCATCGCCTGCCACGGCCCGGACGCGGCCGGCTCGCCCAACGGCCCGCCGCTGGTCCACGAGCGGTACGCCCCGGACGTCGCCAGTGACGAGCAGTTCGCCGACGCCGTGCGCCACGGCGTGCCCGAGCGCCACTGGGACTTCGGGCGCATGCCACGCGTGGCCGGCCTCGACGACCAACAGATCGCCGACGTCATCGCCTACGTCCGTGAGCGGCAGGCCGAGGCGGGACTGGGCGGCTGAGTCGGGCG
>SLLJ01000047.1 GCA_007134165.1 Nitriliruptoraceae bacterium
AATCTGCCTGAAAGGTGCGCCGATGGCTGACGTCAAGGGCATGCAGGCGATCCGGTCCTCGCTGCCGACGATCTTGGCCACCCTGCGCCGCACCCCGCAGGCGGTGCCCGTGCACTTCGGTTCCCGCCATCGCGACGAAGCCGTGCTGGTGTCGCGGGAGCGCTACGAGCAGCAGGAAGCTGCCCTACGTCAGTTGGAGGAGCTCGAGCGGATCGGAGCGGTGGCCATGGTCCGCGACCGCCTCGCCGATGATCGGTTCTCCGAGGCACCGTCGACGAGTTCTTCGCCGCGGTGGACGACCCAGCGTGAGCCTGCCACTTCGGTGGCACGACGCGGTCGTCGACGACCTGCGCCGGGTCCGCAACCAGTTCGGAGACGAGCCGCTCGCCCCAGCCCGCCGGGTGATCGCCTTGGTCCCCAGGTGACCGGACTCGATCCGGCAGCGGCGGTCGTGGATCCGCCCTCTTCCCGACGGGCTCACACGGGGCGTCGTCGGGCTTGAGGTCGTGGACCAAGGCCTAGGCTCGGGCCATCTTCGGGTGGGCTGGGGCATCGACGCCCTCACACTGGAAGTGATCAATCGCTGACCGCCAGGAAGAGCGCAACTCGATCGCTCGTCATGCCATCACGGACGACCACCGCACTCCCACCCGCCAATCGGCGGTGATGCCGCTGGCCTGCGAAGCAACGTGGCTCACCGGACTTCGGCGGCCAGAAGAGCAGCGGTAGGGATTGGAGCCGTGGCGCTGCCACCCGACAGCGCGAGCAGTGCAGCGCCGGGGACACGCGAGCCTCCTCCGTACCACGCCGCGACGACCGGGAGGCTTCGGACTCCCCCTCCTCCAACCATCTCCGCGCTGTGTCCTCTGTGTGGCCCAACTCCCCAGGACAGGCGTGGACAGGTCAGGATGCCGGCGGACCACGTTCTGCGTTTGCCCTGTTCAGAGCAGCTTTCCGTGGACTCCGGTGGTGTGCGGTGCACACCCTCGATCCGGCTCCTGACCGCACGGTTCGAGGTTCGCGTCCCTGGTGACGCACCCTGCTCACCGTCCTCATGAAGGTCGAGCAGGTCGCCAGGTGCGGGGCATGGCGTTGCGGATCACCCCAGCGAGGCTCACGGTGGTGTGGCAGCTCGACACGTAGGTTCAGATCATCGACCTGAAGTCGCCGAGCTCACGACCCGCGATCCCCGGCGTGATGAGGCCGTGAGCGGGGTCGTGAGCTGGCGTGAGCGCCAGCAGCGATGGGCCGACCGGATCGGTGAGGGCCTCGTGAGCGGGCACGGTCTGGTGTTTACGACTCGGACCGGGCGGCCGATCACCAAGCGCGACAGCACCCACCTCGAGACCAAGGCTCCTGCTCACCGGGAGGCAGCCGCCGCCTTGCGTAGACACAGCCCTCGCGTGGCGGCCCTCAGCGCCGCCGACGATGCAGGTCGACGATCGCCGCGATGACGACCAGCACGACCCCGACCAGGCCCACGTTCAGTACCGCGTCCCGGTAGGCGTTTGGGTGGAGGTCCACGCCCGCCTGGCCGGTGATCCACACACTGGCCACGATGGCAAGCACCAGCACCGCGGACCCGGCCAACGCCAAGACCACCAGCGTCGCGCCGGGGTGGCGCTGCCGGAGCGCGTCGACCAGCTCGAACGCGCCGAGTCCGAGCATCACGAACAGCAGCCGCATCAGCAGGTGCAGATGGGTGTCGGTCTCCTGCCCGGACGCGAGCGCGATCGTGCTGCTCACCACGGTCAGCACCGTGAAGAGCACGCTGACGCTGACGAGGTACCGGCGCAGGCGGGCCACGACGGTGAGCCCGTCGCGTGCTGGGCCACCGCCCGACGTGTCGAGTGACTGCGTGACGATCGACTCGGGCCGGCTCATGTTGTGGCTCCCTTTCGCTGCTGCGCTCGTCGGCGGGTGACCTCCACCTGGGCGCAGGCGCGGCCCGACGCACCGCAGACCCTGGACGATCCAGCCTGCTCGACGGCGCGCCGGCCGGCAAGGGTCCGTCGTCACCACCGACGCGACCAGCCGGTGTTCCACCTCGTCCGGCCCGTCCCCGGTCGTGGTCAGAAGGTGAGCAACTCGAAGCGGCGCGAGCTGCGTGCCTGAAGTGCCGCCGCGAGCAGCTGCGGCGGACGGTTCGCACCGAGCACCCAGGATCCCTCGAGATACTGGTAGCCGCGTTGCAGGAGCCGGTCGGCCAACTCGGCCCCCATCGCAAGTGCGACCCCGGTCCGGCGCCACCCGTCCCGGACCCCGATGGACACCAGCCGGGCGCGATCCGGAGGCTGACCGGGGGAACGGGGCTGCCACGCGTCAGGGAGGCAGACCATGATCCCGACCACCTCGCCGGCCCGGTTCTCCGCCAGGAGCACCAAGGCCGGGTCGAGCAGCGGCAGCAGACGGCGCGCGAGCCGCTCGGTGTCCTCGGCGGTGCGCGAGAGGTGACCGACTCCACCGCGGAAGACCTCAGCCTGGAAGGCGTGGACCCGGGCGATCTCGCCCGGCAGGTCTGCAGGGTCGGCGCCCCGGACCCGCACCCCCGGGGCGGTGCGCCTGGGGAACACGGGCACCCGGTCCCGAGAGAACCGGTAGCTGCCCATCGAGGTTGCGGTCCGTGCCCCCGCGGCGCGCCACAGGGCCGGGGCCGTCGTCGGGTTGTGGGCGGTGAACACCACCTGGGGCTGGTCGAACCCGTCGACCAGCAGCCCGGCGACGAGCCCGTCCACCCTCGGACCGACGATCCGCCCGGCTCCCTGGCCGGCAAGCCAGGCACGGCTGTGCGCCAGGACCGCCAGCCCGTAGGTCTGCGCATCGGGTTCTGGAAGGCACTCCACCAGACCGATCCAGCCCTCCGGGGAGCCGTCGGGCGCGACGGCAGCCGGTTCCAGGATGGCCGCGGCCCGGGCCACGGCCTGCCCGTCGACGACGGCGACGACCGCGTGGAGCCGGATCCGACCCTCGGCGGCATCCGCGAACCGCTCTGCCACGAGCGTCTCGCTGGCCGGCGCCCAGCACGGATCGTCGGCGTAGACGGCACGCGGGAGGCACAGGAAGGCCTCGCCGCTCGCGGCGTCGAGGTCATTGACCACCTCGAGGCTCGCATCGGCGCTCACGACGCGATCCGGTTCTGGACCCGAACGAGCTTGTGGGAGGCCGCGTGCCGCTCCGGCGGCGTGTCGGTGAAGCGCAGGCGCGGGAGCAGCCCACCCGTGCGCGCCGCCCAGCGGGCGAGGTTCTCGGTCACCGTCGCCTCGATCGACGGCCGATCCGCCGTGTCCTTCAACCTCAACCTCAACTCCAGGTCATGGAGGGACCACTGGATCACCTGGTACTCGAGCACGTCGTCGGAGGCCTGGTTGATCGACCGCCGGACGTGGTCCGGCATCAGCCGCACGGTGCCACCGGCGGGCGTCGCGAGCGCCAGGACCGCGTCGGAGCGCCCGTGGATGCGCTTCAAGCGCCGGAACGCCGAGCCACAGGCGCACGGGGCAGGATCGACCTCGATGAGGTCGCCGAGCTGGTAGCGCAGGAACGGTTGAGTGCGGCGGTACAGGTCGGTCACGATCGCCCGGCGGATCGTGCCCGCCTCGTCCACCGCCTCTCCCAGCTCCACAAGGGTCACGTCCTCGTTGAGGTGGAGGGTTCCGACCGGGCAGGTGAAGGCCAGCATCCCCTCTGCGCCTTGGTAGAGCTCAGCGACGGGCGTGTCGAAGGCTGCGGCGAGACGGGTCCGCCGGGCGTCGTCGAGCTCCTCGGCGTAGGACAGCACGGCGGCGATCTGGTGCGGGATGCGGTCGTGGACCTCGGCGAGCAGCCCCAGCACGGATGGCGGTCCGGCCAGCACGTCCAGGCGGTGCTCGATGATGAGCCGCACGAGCTCCTCGACGGGGGTGAGGTAGTCGACGTAGACGAGCTCGACGCCGAAGGCGGTGATGGCGGTGAACGCGGGGTTGTTGGTTCGCAGACAGAACAGCACCCGCGGATGGGTCAGCTCGTGGGGGATGCCGCTACGGGCCCACAGCAGCGCGGCGTAGCGGGCCCGCTCCCGCGGGGACAGCACGGTCAGCACCTTGTTGCCGGAGGTGCCGCTGGACAGCCCGACCGAGTACCGGTCGCGGTACAGGTCGGTGGCGCCTCGGCGCTCCTGGTCGATGCGGAACGCGACCAGCTCGTCGCGGTCGAGACCGGCGGTGCAGATGCGGTTGAAGGCGCGCATCATCTCCGCCTTGTCGATCGGCGGGACATCTGCGAGCCGCAGCGGCCCGGCCGGTAGCACCTCGGCGTAGTAGGTCGAGTGGCGCCGTACGTAGGCGAGCTGGGCGGCGAGGCGGCGCTGCTGGTGGGCAGCGAGCCGACCCTGGTCGAGGTGGAGGAAGCGCCGGCGCAGGTACCGGCCGACCGCCTGCCGGCCCAGCGTCGCGATCATCGCGGCGAACCGGTGCCCGGGGCCGGTCCGGACCCGCTGCTCGCCGCGAGGGCGGCCTGTGCCTCCACGAGCTTCTCCCGGGTGATGCGGTAGCGCAGCAGGAGCAGCGCGGCGAGGACCAGGAACGTGCCCGGAATGAGGGCGAACGCGAGCCGGACGCCGAGCACTGCCGTGGCGTCCTGCACCTCGGCGGCCGCCTCGTACCCGAACCCGGCCAGGAACAGGCCCAGCACGAACCCGGCGACGCCCAGACCCAGCTGGTGCACGGTCATCCACAGCCCAAAGAAGACGGCCTCGTGCCGCTCACCGGTCTCGTACTCATAGAAATCGACCAGGTCCGGTACCAGGGACGGCGGGAGGACGAGGTAGGCGGACATGGCGGTACCGAGCAGCGCCGCACCGGCGACGAACAGCACGGTGGTCCCCGCACCGGCCAGCAGTCCGACGGCCAGCAGCACCGCGGCCGAGCAGGCGTTGGAGACCAGGATCAGCCGCCGCTTGTCGATGCGGTGCGACCACCTGCTCCAGACCGGCACCAGCGCTGCGGCGGTGATGGTGTAGACGGCGAGCGCGTAGGTCGAGGCCGCGGTGGAGCCGACCACGTGGGTGGCGACGAAGGGCAGCGACGCCGTCAGCACACCGGTTGCGACGGCTCCGAGGATCTTGTAGCCCATGAGAACCGCGACGTTCGGCTCCAACAGCAGTTGGAGGTAGCGCTTCAGCGGCACGGGCGCGATCGGGACCGTGTCGAACCGGGCGTAGGCCCGGGTCGAGGTGGCGGCGATGATGATCGTGACGGCGATCGCGACACCGAAGCCGATCGCCATGATCCTGAGCGCCTGCTCCACACCGGCCTGGGAGGTCACGACCAGCGCGATACCGCCGCCCGTGATGACGCCGATGGCGGAGGCGATGGCCTTGTACGCCACCAGCCGTGTCCGCTCGTCGTAGTCCGCGGTCATCACCGGCACGAGCGCCTGGTAGGGCACGCCGACCAGGGAGTAGGTGGTCGCGAACACCAGGCTCAGCACGGTCGCGACCACCGCGGTCGCGGTGCTGGCCGAGCCCGCCGGAAGCCACCACAGCGCGATGAAGCTGAGCGCGAAGGGGACGGCGCCGTAGAGCAGGTAGGCGCGCTTGCGGCCGTGCCGGGAGCGCGTCCGGTCGACCAGCACCCCGATCAGCGGGTCGTTGACCCCGTCCCACAGCTTGCCGATCAACACCACCGTCCCGGCCACCGCCGGGGAGAGCCCGACCAGGTCCGTGAGGTAGAACAGGAAGAAGAACCCGACCGCGAAGTACGCGATCGAGATGCCGAGATCGCCGGAGGCGTACCCGGCGGCCGCACCGCGGGTCACCGGCTGGGCCGGCGGGCGCTCGGCGGTGGTGGCGGTGGCATTGCGACCCGTGCCCACGAGCCCTCCCCCGGTGGGCTCGGCACCTGGGTCCGGCCCGCCACTTCCGAGTCTGGCATCGTGGGACTCCGACGGCGAGGGCCAAAAGACCGCGACGGCAGGAATCGACATGGACGCCAGCATGGAGGTGGTCTGCCACGACACCGGTGACCCGGCCGTGGTCGAGGAGGTGCTCCGGGAGTTGCCCGAGTGGTTCGGGATCGAGGCCTCGATCCGCGACGACGCCAAGCACGCCGGTCGTCACCCGACCTACACGGCCACCGACGGCCACAGCGCTGAGGTGCGCGGACTGCTCGTCCTGACCTCCCACGGACCCACCAGCGCCGAGGTCCATCTGCTGGCGGTCCGACCTGCCGCCCACCGGCGCGGGATCGGGCGGGCGCTGATGGCGGCAGCCGAGCGTGACCTGCGGGACGACGGTGTCGCCTTCCTGCAGGTCAAGACGCTCGGGCCGAGCCGTCCCGACCGCCACGACGACGCCACCCGTGCCTTCTACCTCGCGCTGGACTACAGCCCGCTCGAGGAGCACCCCGCGGACTCCCTGTGAGACGGGAACCCGTGCCTGGTGCTGGTCAAGCACCTGGCCTGCGCCTGACCGGCTGCCGGGCCGGACGGGTCAACCGTGTGGCTCGGAAACGCCGAGCCGCTGCCGGACCCGTCCTGGCCGCACAGGAAGCCTGCCCGTACGGCGGCAGACTGGAGGCGAACTGCGTCCCGTCCTCGCGGAGGAGCTCGGGTGGGCTCTTCACCGCGCCGACGAGCCGTGACGGCCTTGGCACCGGACCTGGCTGCTGCGGCTCGTCGAGTGCGAACAGGTCGCGACAGAGCTGTGGCCAAGGTCGTGCAGAAGTCATGGCATCTCAAAGCTCCTCGTCCACGACATCGCGGTCATGCGCCGCGCCCTCGCCGACGCGACGGGCGCAGACGACCCGTCGACCTGAACCCGATTCCA
>SLLJ01000356.1 GCA_007134165.1 Nitriliruptoraceae bacterium
GACCCAGCACGGCCCAGACCCGCCACCGACCGGCCTCAGCGCTGCCCGAGCACCCGCTCCACGGTGCGCAGCAGCCGGGTCTGACTGAAAGGCTTGACCAGCACCGGGTCGCCCTCCAACGCCCGCGGCGCCTCCACCGCCGCCAGTACCACCACCGGCAGACCCGGGAGCAGCTGCCGCGCGTCACCGATTAGCCGGATGCCGGACGTGGCGGGAAGCACCAGTTCGGTGACCAGCAGGTCGGTCCCGTTGGTGGCCAGCAGTTCCAGTGCGTCTTCGCCGCTGGCGCAGGTCGTCACCCGGTAGCCGGCCTCGCCGAGCATTCGGGCGATGACCCGGCGGGTGCGCTCTCCCGGGTCGACCAGTACGACCCGGGCCCCGGCCACCGGTCGGTCCAACCCGACCGGAACCCCGTGGCCCCCAGGTTCGTGCACCGGCACGACCAGCGAGGCGGTCGTGCCCTGCCCCGGCGCGGAGCTCAGCGACAACGTCGCGTCGACTTCGTCGGCGAAGGCCAGCACCGCGGAGAGCCCAAGTCCGGTGCCCCGACCCTCCGGCTTGGTCGTGAACAGCGGCTCACAGGCCCGGACGCGGGTGACCTCGTCCATGCCCACCCCGTCGTCGACGACCTCGAGACGCACCGCGACGCGGTCAGCCTTCGCGGCCAGGTCCGATCGTCGCTCCTTGCCGCCGAAACCCCCGGTGTCGGTGCTGGCCCGGATCCGGATCGTGCCGGCCTCACCCACGGCGTCCACCGCGTTGTTGACCAGGTTGAGGACCGCACGTTCGAGCTGCACCGGGTCCGCGGCGACCGGGGCGAGGTCTGGGGCGAGATCCACCTCGAGGCGCACCGCGGGCTTGAGTGAACGGCTGAGCAACTGCTGGATGGCACCCACGACCGTGGCGAGGTCGGCGACCCCGGCCTTGCCCTGCTCGCGTCGGGCGAACTGCAGCAGCTGCCGCGTCATGTCGCTGGCCCGGTCCACCGCGGCGCGCACCTCATCGAGGTCCTCGAGCAGCGGTGCCATCGCTTCGCGGTCGCCGGCCACCTCGAGATCGCCCAGCGACTCGTGCGCCATCGACAGGTTGGCGGACATCACCACGAGCAGGTTGTTGAGGTCGTGGGCCAGTCCCCCGGCGACCTGTCCGACCGCGTCGAGCCGCTGAGCGCGGGCCAACTGCTCGGAGAGCTGGGTGCGGGCCTCCTCGTCGCGCAGTCGGTCCGACAGATCGTGGATCGTGACCTGCAGGTGCCGGCGGGTGCCCCCCAGCAGCCCCATGCTCAACGAGCAGGGAAGCTGCTCGCCGTCAGGACGCACCAGACGGGTGTCCAGCCGGTGGACGGTGACCCGGCTGAAGGGCACGCGGCCGAGCGCGGCCGCAATCCGGGCCCGGTCGGGGCGGGCGAACAACCCCACGAAGGAGCGTCCGATCACCTGCTCACCGTCGTCGATGCCGAGCATCCCGAGCAGTGCCGGGTTGACCTGACGGACGTCGCCGACCAGGTCCAGGATCAGGACCGGATCGGGCGTCAGCTCCACGAACCGGCGGTACTCCTCGGCCTCCGCCCGCAACTCGAGGACCTCTTCGGCCAGCCCTGCCAGGTCATGCAGTGCGTCGCGGACGGTGTCGTCGAGATCGCGCGGCTCCAACCAGCCGACCTCGAGAGCTCCCACCGGCACCCCGTCGGGCGAGCGGACCACTGCGGCCGCCTCCAGGGCCAGGCGCAAGCCGGCGGGATGGCGGCGCTCGTCATCGGGTTCGAACACCGCGACGTCGGTGTCGGAGGTGATCGCCAGCGCTGCCAGGCACGTCTCAACGGGGAACGCCGGCGGGAGCCGATGGGTCGCGGCCTGCACCCGGGCGAGCCGACCATCGACCAGGACCAGCGCGGCGTAGCTGGCCTGCACCGTCCGGGCGGCCAGCTGCACCAGCCCGGTCGTGCTCGGGTGCGGACCCGCCTTCAGCAGCCGCAGTCGAGTCAGGGAAGTCGCCTGACGGGGAGCATCGTGTTCGAGCGCCGCAGCGAGCGCATCCGAGTCGGGCCAGCTCACCGCCGGCTCGGCAGGTCGGGCGCCGGGGCGACGCCACCGGACGATCCGACCGGGATCCAGCGGTAGCCGACGCCGGCCTCGGTGGCGATGAAGCGCGGGTCGGAGGCGTCGTCACCAAGCTTGGCCCGCAGTTGGCGCAGGTGCACCCGCAGCGCATCGCGGGACTCGTCGCCGTGGCGCTCGTCCCACACCTGCTGGATGATCGTGGAGTAGGTCTGCAGCTTGCCGGGGTGGCGCACCAGAGCCTCCAGCAACCGCCACTGCGTGGGCGTGAGGCGGACCGGTTCACCGTCGCGACGGAGCTCGCGCGCGGTGAGGTCCACGACCAGTTCGCCACACTGCACGCGGCCGTCGTCGGACCCGGCGGTCTTCGCGGCCACCGCTGCGGAACGTCGCAGGGCCGCACCGAGTCGGGCACGCAACTCCTCCATCGAGAACGGCTTGTCGATGAAGTCGTCGGCGCCCGCGTCCAGCGCCGCCACCCGGGCACGCTCGGTGCCCGCCCCCGACAGCAGCAGGATCGGGACCTGGGTCCAGGTCCGGAGTCGGCGTACCACTTCGATCCCGTCGAGGTCGGGCAGCCGGAGGTCGAGCAGGATCACCTCGGGCGCGGCGGCCGCAGCGGCCGCCAATCCGTCGTGGGCGTCGCGGGCGACGATCACCTCGTGACCGACCCGCGACAGTCCCCGGCTCAAGGCCGTGAGGATCTGGGGCTCGTCGTCAACGGCCAGCACCTTGGCCACGCTGGTACTCCTTGCACCTGCCGGAAACACCGGACGACCACACACCGCAACCCCGTTGGCGCGCAGCATACGCGCTGGGTGCGGGAAACCTGGTCCCGGGTCTCGGCGGCCGGAGGAACCCCAAGCCCCGTCAGTTCAGCCGCATCAGGTGATGACGCGACGAATGGCATCGGGAGGACGCCGGTCGGCCAGGTCCTGGTAGCGCACCACCTCGCCGCTGCGGGGGGCGTGCAGGAACTGACCGTTGCCCGCGTAGATGCCGATGTGGTTGGCCCGCCTCCCGTTGCCGTGCCAGAACACCAGGTCGCCGGGACGGGCCTGCGCCATGCTCGGCACCGCGGTGCCCGCCCGCGACTGGTCGATGCTGACCCGCGGCAGACGCACCCCGAGATCCGCGTACACCTGCTGGACGAACCCCGAGCAGTCGAACCCGGTCGACGGATCGGTGCCGCCCCACTTGTACGGGACGCCGAGGTAGCGCTCCCCGGCCGTCAGCACCTGTGCGCCCGGCCCGGTCGCGCTCTGGCCGCTGGCACCGACGGTGTCGACCAGGACAGGTGCGGTGCCCGACCGGGGTGCCGCCGTGCCAGGCATGGCCCCGAGCAGCCCGAGTCGGTCCACCCCGAGCAGCCCCGGGCCCCCGCCGGCGAGGCTGCTGATCATCTCGTCGAGCGTGATGGTGGGGAGCCGGGCCGGGTCGAGGCGACGGCCGAGCACGTCGGCGAACGCCGCGCCACCCTCGATCGCCGGGGCCAGAACCACCGCGCCGTTGCCTCCTGCCTCAGGCAGCAGGGCATCGGTCGCCGGATGGTGGCCGGTGATGTCGATAGCGGGCACGCGCAACCTCCTCTCATCCGCCCGTCGACCGGCACCTCGAAGAGTTGAGCACTCCCTGCGCGTGGGTACAGACCACGCACACCGCGGCACTTGAGACCGTCGACCGCCGGCCGACCGACGGAGCATGAACGAGCTGCCTGCCACCCTCGAGGAGCTGTCCCGCCGCCTGTGGGACGAGCGCCGCGTGGTCACCTACCTGCTGTTCAAGCTGACGGTGACCAAGCTGCTGCTGGCGGCAGACGAGCGGCGATTCGTCCCCGACGCCCTCAAAGAGGTCGAACGCACCGTCGAACTCCTACGCGACGGCGAGATGATGCGTGACGCGGTCGTCCGCGACCTCGCGGACGTCTGGCGGATCGATCCCGAACGGCTCACGCTCAACGAGTTGACCCGCCGGGCACCGCCGCCCTTCGACCACGTCTTCAACGAGCACCGCACGGCCTTCGAAGGGCTGTCTGCGGAGATCGAGCAAGTCGCGTCGCAGAACCGGTCGCTGGCCCGAACCGACCTCGACGAGGTCCAGGGCACGCTCGACCAACTCACGGGCGCGTCCGACGTCAGCGTTTCCACCTACGACGCCCGCGGCCAGGTCGGCTACCGCCGCCGGGTCGGCGACCGGATCCGAGAGGAACTCTGATGGGGTTCGTCGGTCTGTACATCGGTGCCAGCGGCATCCGTGCCGCCCAGACGGGCCTGGACACCGCGTCCAACAACATCGCCAACGCCAACACGCCGGGCTACACCCGCCAGCGTGTCGAGCTCTCGCCCAGCCACACGTTCCCGTCCCGCTCGGGCCCGGTGGGCACCGGCGTGACCGTCGACGCCATCTCACGGCTGCGCGACCACTTCCTCGACGCCCGCTACCGCGCTGCGATCGGCCGTGGCGCCGAAGACGCGGTGCGCGCTGAGTCCCTCCAGTCAATGGAGAACCTCAGCGGCGAGCCCGACCAGGGGGTATCCGCCCGGGTCGGCCAGCTGTGGGGGGTGCTCGAGGGCTGGTCCAACACCCCCGACAGCGATGCGGCCCGTACCGAGGTGCTGGGCACCATGCAGTTGATCGCCGAGGGCTTCCGATCCACGTCGGACTCCTGGGTCCGTCTCGGGGAGGACACCGAGGAACGCCTGGCCATCGCGGTGGACACCGCCAACGCCCTGCTCGCGGACCTCACCGACCTCAACGCGCGCCTGACAAACGTGCCCGACGAACGGATCGGCCCCCAACTCGCCGACCAGCGCGACCTGATCATCGATCAGATCGCCGAGTTGACCGGTGCGAGCGCCCGCATCCAGCCAAACGGCAGCGTGCGGATCACCGCCGCCGACGGGCAGACCGTACTCGCGAGCTTCGACGACGACAACGGCCGGGGCTTCCGCACCCTGCGGCTGGACCCCGACACCGGCGCGCTGCAGGTCTCCGGGGAGTTGGCGCGGGAACTGGCCGGTGACGACGCGGACTACGACGAGGCGACCGAGGCCTTCAGCGGTGAGTTGCGCGGCCTGGAGAGAACCCTGGCCGAGGACCTGCCGCGCTGGCTCGGCGAACTCGACGACGTCGCGCGGCTGCTGACCGGCGCCCTCAACCGGGTCAACGGCGAGGGATTCCGGCGTGACGGTGAACGGGGCGGCAACCTGCTCGTGTTCGACGAGCTCGATCCGGCCAGGACGCTGCGCCTCGCTGATGGAGTGGCCGAGGACCGCGACAGCCTCGCGGCAGCGTGGCGGGACGACGGCTTCGAACCGGAGGGCGGTTGGGCTCCCGAGCCGAACGACGGCACCAACGCGCGGCGCTTCGCCGAGTTGCGTTCCGAGCGGTTGGACGCCGACGGTGATCCCGCCGAGGGCGGCCGATCGATCGAGAACCGCCTCTCCGACGTGATCGTGGGTCTGGCCACCGAGGTGAACTCGGCGCGGACCCGGGCGGATGCGGCGGTCGGGATCGCCGCGGGGGCGGGGCTTGCCCGCGCCGCGGAGCATGGCGTCAGCATCGATGAGGAGATGGTCGACCTGATCCGCTACCAGCGAGCACTGGAGGCGTCGGCGCGGGTGATGACCACGGTTGACCAGGCGCTGGACGTGCTCATCAACCGTGTCGGGATCGTGGGTCGCTGACCGGGAGGACCAGGAACATGAGGATCACCAACGAGGTCATCGTCTCGCGGTCTGTCGACCGGCTGCAGAACCGGCTGCGCGCCTACGAGAAGGCACAGTCGCAGCTTGCCAGCGGCTACCGGATCCAGAAGCCCTCCGACGACCCGGCCGGCACCCGCCGGGCCCTGTCGCTGACCGCGGCCATGCGCGCCCGCGAGCAGGAACTGGCCAGCATCGACGATGCACGCGGGTGGCTCGACAGCGCCGACACCCAGCTGCAGACCGTGCTCTCACGCACCTCCCGTGCCCGCGACCTGACCGTCGAGGGCGCCACCGTCAAGGACGACGCGGCCGCCCGAGCCCTGGCCAACGAGATCCGCAGCATCCGCGACGAGATCATCGCCGTCTCCAACGACCGGCGCATGGACCGCCCGCTGTTCGGCGGGTTCACCAACGGCCAGGCCGTCGAACTCGCTGACCCCGACGATCCCGCTGGTGGCTGGCGGACCAACGGCGCCGACGGCACCGGCTGGCACGAGATCACGCGCCGGGTCAGCGACACGGAGCTGCCCCGCATCAACGTCACCGCCGGTGAGTTCCTCGGCTTCGGACCCGACGGGCAGCCGCTCGAAGACGCCGACGGCAATGCGGTGGACCTGCTCAGCATCCTGACCCGGGCCGCCGAGGCTATCGAGGCCGGCGATTCCGCCGAGGCCAGTGCCCTGATCGGCGACATCACCACGGCGAGCACCCGGGTCGCCAACGTGCTGGCCGAGGTCGGGACGACCACCAACCGGGTGGAGGCGGCCCAAGCCCGCGCCCGCGACCTGCAGCTCACGCTACGCACCGAGCTGTCCAACGTGCGCGACGTGGACATGGCCGAGGGCATCATGGAGTTGCAGGTCCAGCAGGTCGCCTTCGAGGCAACTCTCCAGGCCCTGGCCAAGGCACTCCCGCCGTCGCTGGCTGGCTTCCTCCGCTGAACCGGCCGGCTAGGCTCGGCGTCGTCGAAGGACAGCACGTGGAAAAGCAGGCGGTGGACCGGCCCGAGGACCGGCCCGAGGAC
>SLLJ01000432.1 GCA_007134165.1 Nitriliruptoraceae bacterium
ACCGGGACCGGCGCCGGTACCCGGTCGGGGCCGGGGAACCCTGGTGCCTGCCCCCCGGCAGCGGACAACTCACTCGATGACGATACCAACCGCCGCCGGTGCGCTCCCGCAGCCACTGCCGACGACCGGACGTGGCGCCGGCCCGAACAGCCCCGGCAGCCCCGCACGTCGCCACCCGTCGGTGCCCAGCGTGCCGGCCCGGCTGCCGAACCCCCGCAGGGTTCGACAGCCGTCGCCCCCCACCCCGCACCGCCTCCCCCGCACCGCCTCCCCCGATGCGGCGTACCCGACCGGTCAGACCGGTTCAGTACGCCACATCCCCGATCGGCCGCACCCACCAGCACGTGGGTTGGGCCGGCACCTCGGGGAGACCGGGCAGCGGGATCTTGGCACCGCGAACCACGCACTCCGGCGCGGCGCGCACCCGGCACCGACCACCGACACCGGCGGTCGAGTCAGCGGAAGCTCGGCCGCAGCTCCTCGTACATCTCCTCCAGCGCCCGGGGCAACACCCGGGCCGCACCCACCACGGAGATGAAGTTGGTGTCGCCGACCCAGCGCGGCACCGCGTGCAGGTGGACGTGCTCGGCGATCCCGGCACCTCCCGCCGCTCCCAGGTTCATGCCCAGGTTGACGCCCTGGGCGCGGACCTCCCGGCGCAGCGCCGCAACGCACCGCCGTCCGAGTTCCCACACCTCGGCGCTGGTGTCGTCGTCGAGCGCCTCGACTTCGGCGAGGTGGACATAGGGCACCACCATCAGGTGGCCGGGGTTGTAGGGGTAGGCGTTGAGGATCACGAAGGCATGCTCGCCGCGGTGAAGGACCAGCGACTCCACGTCGCGCTCCGGCGGCCGCGCCGGGATCACGCAGAACGGGCAGCCGGCGATCCGCTCACCGCCAGAGATGTAGCCGAACCGCCACGGCGCCCACAGCCGCTGCAGGTCCTCCACACCGACGCCGGGCTGGTCGTCACGAGCATCGCGGCCGGTGAGCCCGACCTGGTCGTCGAACTCTTCGCAGACCGATGACGCCCGTGCGTCAGCGCCGTCGTCTGCGGGCGGCTGGGCGGACACCTCGCTCACGGCTGCCTCCTCCTCGACGGCCAACCGTAGGGGGTCGAGGGCCGCCGCGGCAGGGGGCCGGGAGCGCACGCACAGCAGTTGCGGGACCCGAGCGAGATCGCGGACGAGCCATCAAGGGGTTGACGCCGGGTGTTGGGCTCAGCCGTGCTCACGAGGACGCTTCTCGGCAATCTCGGCCACCACCTCGGCGACGAAGGCCTCGACCTGGACGTCCTTGCGCTGGTCGCCGCGGTAGGGCCGCACGGCCACGGTCTGTGCCTCGGCCTCCGAGGCACCGACCACCAGGGTGTAGGGCACCTTGGAGGTCTGTGCGGCACGGATCTTGTTGCCCAACGTGCCGTCGGAGGCGTCGACCTCGACCCTCACACCGGTGGCGCGCAGGCGGCCCGCGACCTCATCGGCGTAGCCCAGGAAGTCGGCCGCGACGGGGACCAACTGCACCTGCACCGGCGCGAGCCAGGTCGGGAACGCCCCGTTGAACGACTCGACCATGACCGCGAAGAAGCGCTCGATCGATCCGAACAGCGCCCGGTGGACCATGAACGGCTGGTGCTTGGCGCCGTCGTCACCGACGTAGGAGATGTCGAAGCGCTCGGGCAGGTTGAAATCGACCTGGATGGTGGTCAGCTGCCACTCACGACCGATCGCATCACGGGCGTGAATGTCGATCTTCGGGCCGTAGAACGCTCCCTCGCCAGCGTCGATCTGGTAGTCGTAGCCGGACCGCTCCGCCGCCTGCATCAGGGCCCGCTCGGCGTACTGCCACTGCTCGTCGGTGCCGATGGACTTGTCGTCGGGCCGGGTGGACACGGCCACGCGCGAGGGCTCGCCGAGCCCGAAGGCGGCGTACAGGTCCCGCGCGAATTCGATGCAGTCGACCACCTCGTCGACGACCTGGTCGGCCCGGCAGAAGATGTGGCTGTCGTCCTGGGTGAACCCGCGGGCACGAAGCATCCCGTTGACCACGCCCGAGCGTTCGTAGCGGTAGACGGTGCCGAGCTCGGCGATGCGCAGCGGCAGCTCACGGTAGGAGCGGGTCCGGGAGGTGTAGGCCAGGATGTGGAACGGGCAGTTCATCGGCTTGAGGCGGTAGGCGCTGGCCGAGTCGTCGAGCTCCATGCCCGGGTACATCAGTTCCGCGTAGTTCTGGAGGTGGCCCGAGATCCGCCACAGGTCCTCCTTGGCGATGTGGGGGGTATAGACGGGGACGTAGCCACGCGCGAGGGTCTCGTCGCGGATCCAGTCCTCCATCTGCTTGCGCACCAACGCCCCGGCGGGCAGGAAGATCGACAGCCCCGGCCCGAGCTCGTCGGGATGGTGGGTGAGCTCAAGCTCGCGGCCGAGCTTGCGGTGGTCGCGGCGCTTGGCCTCCTCGAGCAGCTCGAGGTGGGCCTTGAGTGCCTTCTTGGACTCCCACGCGGTGCCATAGATGCGCTGGAGCATCGGCTGGTCCTCACGGCCCCGCCAATACGCGCCGGCGCTGCGCAGCAGTTTGAAGGCCGGGACGCGCTCGGTGGAGGGCACGTGTGGGCCCCGGCACAGGTCCGACCACGCCACCTCGCCGCCCGGACGCACGTTGCGGTAGACGGTGAAGGTGGGCTCGCCGCCCGCACCCTCGGCGCCATCCGCACCGGCCTGCTCGTCGTCGCCGCCGACGTCCACCGCACTGAGGATGGTGCCGTCGTCGACCAGCTCGATGATCGCGGTCTTGTAGGGCTGGTCGGCGAACTCCTCGAGCGCAGCCTCGCGGGCGACCTCCTCGCGCACGTAGCGCTGACGCTCGCGCGCGAGCTCATGCATGCGCGCCTCGATGCGCTCGAGGTCCTCGGGGGTGAAGGGACGCTCGACGTCGAAGTCGTAGTAGAAGCCGTCGGTGATCGGCGGGCCGATCGCCCACTTCGCGCCGGGGAACAGGTCGGTGACCGCCTGGGCCATCAGGTGCGCGGCGGAGTGGCGCAGGATCGCGCGGCCCTCGTCGGTGTCGGCGGCGATGCCGGCAACCTCGACGTCGTCGGGCACGGGGCGGTCGAGGTCCCACTGGCGGGCCGTGCCGTCGGGCAGGGTCACCTGCGCGGCCACGATCGCGCCACGGATGGCCTCGAGGGCCTTGAGCGCCTGCAGCGCGGTGGCACCGGCATCGAGCTGCACGCTGGCATCGCCATGCCGGACGGTGATGGACGGGCTCACGACGTACTCCTCGGTCGCCGGCTGGGCGGGTGCCGGTGCCCCGCCGGACGGTCCGAGGGTAGTGCGCGACGCAACAGCCACCGGATGCTGGGGTAGGAGGGTGGTGGCGGGTGCAGCTGGGAGGGTGGTGGCGGGTGCAGCTGGGAGGGTGGTGGCGGGTGCAGCTGGGAGGGTGGCGGGCTCCGGCGAGCGGTGGGCGCCTACGATGATCGAGATGACCGAGCCCCGCCGCCCCGACCCCGGCCGCGACCCGGCCCGTCGTGGCCTGCCGGAGCGCTGGCTGCTGCCCCCCGCGCCGCGTGAGCCCGACCTGGCCGCCACCTACCGCGCACGCGACTTCGCCGAACGTCAGGCCCTGGCCCGGGTGGGGCCGGAAGCGCTCGACGGGCTCGGCAGCCAGGACGTCGAGGTGGTGGCGGGACTGGCCCGCGCCCGACTGGCGACCGCCTGGCGCCTGCACCTGGCGGGACCGGTGGTTGGCTGGCTGGCGCTGATGACGCTGTGGGGCTTCGGGCGCAGCACCTTCCCGACCGCCGAGGGGGCGTGGCTGGTCGCGGGTCTGGTGGCCGGTGCGGTGGTGGGGCTGGTGGTGGCGGTGGCCGTCGTCCGGCGGCTGCGCCGGGCCCAGGCCGTGCTCGACGCCACCGAGCGCGGCACGAACCCGCGCTGAGGCACTCAGCCCTCCCCGAGGAACGCACGCAGCAGGAAGTTCGCCATCTGCGCCAGGGTGATCGGATCAGCCGCGCCGTTGCGGCCCGGCGCACACCCGGTCGCGACCCGGCCCCCGGGGGACGACCTCGATGCCCGGCTCGGGCACGCAAACCGGCCGGCACGTCGGTGTAGGTCGCACCCGGGGGTGGGCTCCGGTTCGGGCTCCGGCTCTGTGCGCATGGTTGGTTCCGGGTCGCGCGCGGGAGCTTCGGCGGTGGACAACGAAGCGGCCGGTTCCCAGCGGCCAGTCCGGCGAGATGAGCCCGTTGAGGGTGCTGCCGATGTCGCTGTCGAAGCCGGGAGGGGTCTCGATCTCGACAGGCCGACGAACTCGAGGGTGATCAGCCCTCCGTGCACCGCGGCGAGGCATACCCGCGAGAAGCCCTCCTCGACGTCCGTGCCGTCGGGCACCATCTCGGCCGGCCCGCTCGGCGGGGAGCCGTGCAGGTAGGGCCCACCGATGTCGGGGGGCACCTCGCGAACTCGTCCAGGTCGTGTTCCGCCGCCGGCGATCGCGTCCGCCATCGCCGGCGTCGGCACCGCCGCGAAGACCCCGAACTGCAGCATCGCCAGCACCGTCAGCGGCACCGCGACCCGGCCCCCGAAGACCCGGGCCCCCGCCGATCCGGCGCGATCACCCCCAGCCGAGGTGTCGGCCGAGTCTCCGGACCCCGACCTCGGGCCGACAGGGACGCCGGACCCGGAGGAACCCGGACCCGGGTTCGGCGCCCCCACCGTGGCCGGCGTCCGCCTACCGTGGACCGACGCCGTCCGCCCCCACCGGCACCACCACGCCCCTGCCGGAGCCCGCATGACGATCGTGCCCCGCCCCCTGCAGTTGCGCTCAGTGCGCCGGACCGAACCGTTCCGCCTCAGCCCGAGCACCCGGATGGTCGCCACCAGCCCTGCGGCCGATCAAGCCACCGCGCTGCTCGAGGGCTGGCTCGAGCGACTGCAGGGCGCGGCTCCGACGCTGAGCCACGAGGCGGGCGGCCCGGACCGCATCCTGCTCACCGTCGACGACGACCCGGCGCCGGACCGCACCGCCCGGCGTGAGGGCTTTGCACTCGGGCGCGAGGGATACACGCTGGACATCGATACCGGCCAAGTCCGGCTGACCGCCGCGACCGGCGCGGGACTAGCCCACGGCGTGCACTCGCTGGTACAGCTCGTGCTCGCCGCCGGACAGAGCACCGACGCGACGGCGGCGGCCGGCCTCCCGCCGATCGCGCCGGTCGTGCGTCTGCCCGCCGTGCAGGTGCGCGACCGCCCCCGCCTGCCCCACCGTGGACTGCTGCTGGACGTGGCCCGCCACTTCTTCGGCCCCGCGACCCTCGAGCGGCTGATACCGGTGCTGGCGCTGCTCAAGCTCGACGTGCTGCACCTGCACCTCACCGACGACCAGGGCTGGCGTTTCCCGGTCGAGCGCTACCCCGACCTGACCCGGATCGGCGGCCACCGTCACCAGACCCGTGGCGACGGCATGCCGCACGGCGGGGCCTACACCCGTGCCGAGCTCGAGGCCGTCGTCACCACCGCCCGACGTCACCACCTCGATGTCGTCCCCGAGATCGACCTACCCGGCCACCTCGGTGCCGCAATCGCGGCCTACCCGCAGCTCAGTTGCACCGGTGAGCCCCGACCGGTTCGCACCAGCTTCGGGATCAACCCGGTCATCGCCTGCCCCGGCAAGGACGGCACGCTGCAGTTGCTCGAGGACGTCGTCGACGAGGTCTGCGCGGTGTTCCCCTCCCGGCTGCTGCACCTCGGCGGCGACGAGGTCCCCCACACCGCGTGGCGGGCCTGCCCCGACTGCCGGTCGCGCCGGCAGGCACAGGGCCTGCCCGACGAGCGGCACCTGCAGGCCTGGATGCTCGACCGGCTGGTCCAGCGTGCACGCAGGCACGGGCGGCGGGTCGTGGTCTACAACGACGGGCTGGTCGCCGGCGCGACCGCCCCCGACGTGATCATGCAGTACTGGCTGGAGCGGGGCCGGGAGCGCCGGGCACGACGAGAGGTCGCGGCCGGCCGCGAGGTGATCGTCTCCGACTTCTTCCACACCTACCTCGACGCCCCCCACGGCCTGACGCCCCTGCGCAAGACCCTGTCGTTCGAGCCGGCGATGCCGGTGCTGGGCCTCGAGCCAGGGACCAGCCCGCCGCAACTGCGGGGCATCGAGGCGATGCTGTGGACCGAACTCGTCCCCAACGAGCCACGCCTGCTGCGCCAACTGCTGCCCCGCCTGGCCGCGCTCGCGGAGGCCGGCTGGTCCGACCCCCGGCTGCGTGATCCGCAGGTCGCCCGGCCGAGGATCGCGGCGTTGTGCCGCATGCTCGAGCGACTGGGCATCGCCCACACCCCGATGGCCGATGCCGACCCGCCGTTGGGACGGTCGGTGGTCGAGCTGGCGCGCCACATGACGGGGATGCTCGACCGTGAGGCGGCCGCGTCCTTCGTCCACCACCTGAGCGACGAACGACGGTGGCGTCAGCGGCGGTGAGGGCCGCAGCGTCGAGGCGGCCGTGGTGGGCGCGACAGGTTTCGAACCTGTGGCCTCTGCCGTGTGAAGGCAGCGCTCTCCCGCTGAGCTACGCGCCCGGGAGCGCGCACCGTACCGGCGTGGGCGCTCACAGGCCAACCGACCGGCGGTCGCGCGGACCCAGATGCGTGCAACACGCCGCCCGGTGTGGTTCCCTTCCGCGCACCAGAGGAAGGAGGTGGTCCATTGAGTAGTGGCGAACATACCGGGACCCTGGAGGTGCCTGGCCGCTAGAGGCCGGACGCTGGACCACTCCAGCGAATCCAC
>SLLJ01000440.1 GCA_007134165.1 Nitriliruptoraceae bacterium
TCACCTTCGACCGCTACCTCGACTTCATGACCTGCACCGAATGTGGACGCTGCCAATCGCAGTGCCCGGCGTGGAACACCGAAAAACCGCTCAGCCCCAAGATGCTGATCATGGACCTGCGAGACCACCTGTATGCCAAGGGCCCGCTGCTGCTCGGACAGGCCAGTGAGGAGGAGGTCGGCGACGCCATCAAGATCCCGCTGGTCGGTGACGCCCCCGGCGAACCCTCGGTGATCGACTACGACGTGCTGTGGTCGTGCACGACCTGCGGCGCGTGTGTCGAGGAGTGCCCGGTCGACATCCAGCACGTCGACATCATCGTCGACATGCGCCGCTACAAGGCCATGATGGAGTCCAGCTTCCCCCAGGAAGCCGGCGTGATGCTGCGCAACATCGAGAACTCCGGCGACCCGTGGGGGGTCGGGCAGTCCAAGCGCGAGGAGTGGACCGCCAAGCTCGACTTCGAGATCCCCCGCGCCGTGCCCGGCACCGAACTCGACCCGGAGATCACCCACCTGCTGTGGGTCGGCTGCGCCGGGGCGGCCGACGACCGGGCCATCAAGACCACGGTGGCGATCGCCGAACTGCTGCACGACGCCGACGTCAAGTTCGCCATCCTGGGCAACGCCGAGACCTGCACCGGCGACTCGCCGAGGCGGCTGGGCATGGAGTACCTGTTCCAGATGCTCGCCGAGCAGAACGTCGAGACGCTCAAGTCGGTCGGTGCGGACAAGCGCACGATCATCACCCGCTGCGCACACTGCTTCAACGCGCTGAAGAACGAGTACCCCGACTTCGACGGCCACTTCGAGGTGGTGCACCACGCCGAGCTGCTCTCCACGCTGATCGACCAGGGCCGGCTGGTCGCCACCAACGCGCTCGCGCAGAAGGTGACCTACCACGACCCGTGCTACCTCGGCCGCCACAACGAGGTCTACGACGATCCGCGTGCGGTGATCAGCGCGGTCCCCGGCGTCGAGGCCGAGGAGATGGCTCGCACCCGCTCCACCGGGTTCTGCTGCGGCGCCGGCGGTGCCCGCATGTGGATGGAGGAGGACATCGGCACCCGGGTCAACAATGACCGGGTCGACGAGGCGATCGCGACCGGCGCCGACGTCGTGGCCACCGGCTGCCCGTTCTGCGTCACCATGCTCGAGGACGGGGTGGGTACGCGGATGGGCGACGGCACCATCGCCGAAGGCCAGGTCAAGGTCATGGACATCGCCGAGGTCCTGGCTGCAGGTCGCAAGCTGCCCGTCGTAGCGGCCGAGACGGCCGAGGACGCCCATTGAGCCCGCTGCAACCGTGACTCCCATCCCCTCAGATGCCGACCCCGGGTTCGAGGTCCTCGCCGGTGAGCGCTACCTGTCGCTGACCACCTTCCGACGCTCCGGTGACGGGGTCGCGACCCCGGTCTGGTTCGCGCTGCTCGACGGCCCGCGGTTGGTGGTCCACACCGAGGCGGCGTCGGGCAAGGCCAAGCGGCTTCGGGCGGACCCGGCGTGCACGGTGGCGCCCTGCGACGTGCGCGGCCGGGTCCACGGTCCCGAGGTCGCGGCTCGGGCGCGCCTGCTCGACGGCGAGGAGGACGCCGAGCAGGCCGCCTCGGCCCGCCGAGCACTGGCCCGTACCTACGGCTGGCAGTGGCGGGTGTTTCAGTCCGTCGGCGCGGTGCGACGCCGGCTGGGACGCGGCCACGACACCATCGAGCTCGAACTGCATCCGGCCAAGCCGCCACCGGCGCCCGACCGCGTGGAACCCGACGAGCCCGACGGCTCATGACGGGCCGGCGTCCCGAGGAGCACCCGGACCCCGGGCGCGCCGGCGAGGATCCCTGCGCCGATCCGGCCGCGTCGGTCGATGAGCCGGCCGCGTCGGTCGATGAGCCGGCCGCGTCGGTCGATGAGCCGGCCGATCGGGCCGATCGTGTCGCCGAGCGGCTGGCGATGCCGGTGCTCATCGCGGCGCTCGCCTCGGTGCCCGCCGTGTTCCTGACGCTGATGGACGAGCCCTACCAGAGCGCCGGCAGCACGCTCAACACCATCTCCGGGGGCGTGCTCATCGCTGAGACGGTCGTGCTGTTCGCCGTGTCCGACCAGCGACTGACCTGGGTGCGGCGCAACCTGTGGCTGGTTGCACTCGCGGTCGTGATGATCCCCGCGGTGATCTTCGCCGTCGGCCCCGTGCAACTGCTGCGCCTGGTGCGGGTGGTCGGAGCGCTGCGGATCATCCGGGTCGGTCGGATCTTCAAGGCCGGGCGGATCGTGCGGGAACGGGCCGGGCTCGACGCCATCTGGCAACGGATCATCGGGGCCGTGCTGGTGACGCTGGTGGCCTCGTTCGTCGCGCTCGTACTGTCCGATCCGACCTCACAGTCGAGGCAACTGCTCGACGGGGCCGTGGAGCGCATCGGGGTGATCGGAGTGCTGCTCGCCGGCACCGTGCTCGCCGTCGCCACCTACATCGTGCGCACCAACCGCAACGAGGAACGCGAAGGTCGGACCGACCGCGACCAGCACGATCACGCGGAGCAGCGGGCCGGACCCGACCCTGACGACGGGCGCTGAGCCCCGCCCGCAGTTACGCTCGGAGCGTGGACTTGTTCCCCTGACCCGGAGCGCTGCGTGATCTTCGCCCTGTCGGTGGTGGGACTGCTGCTCGTTGGGCTCATCGCGCTGTACAACCGCCTGATCCGGGCCAAGGTCAAGGTCCGTCAGGCCTGGGCGCAGGTCGATGCGCAACTGCAGCGCCGCCATGACCTGATCCCCAACCTGGTCGCAACCGTTCAGGGCTATGCCGGCCACGAGCGCACGGTGCTCGACGAGGTGGTCCAGGCCCGCTCCCAGGCGTTGTCGATCGGCGATCCGATCGCCCGGGAGGGTGCCGAGAATGCGCTGGGGGCGGCGCTCGGCCGGCTGCTCATGGTCGCCGAGTCCTACCCTGAGCTGCGGGCCGACGCACGCTTCGCGCACCTGGCCACGGAGCTGCGTGGCACCGAGGATCGCATCGCCTTCGCCCGGGGCTTCGCCAACGATCGCGTCGCCCGCTACCGCGAACTGATCGACACCCTGCCGGGCAAGCTCATCGCGGGACCATTCGGTTTCCCCCGTGAGCACCTGTTCGCCCTGGAGCACGAGCGCGCCCGCGCCGCTCCGATCGTGGATCTGGGAGGCTGACCCATGCGCATCGGCTGGCGCGTCGCCGTCACGTCGCTGGCGATCGGAACCGCGATCGTCGGCAGCATGGTGATCGGCGCCATCGACGACGTCACGGCCCGCGACACCGCGTTCGTGATCGACGACTTCGAACGCGAGGTCATCATCGACGCCGACGGCACCACGACCGTGCTCGAGATCATCGACGTGATCTTCTCGGAGTCACGCCGGGGCATCTTCCGCGACCTGCCCGAGGAGGAGCGCTTCCCCGCCGGCTCCTACACCGTGATCGGCGTCGACCAGGGGGACGGTGGTGAGCCCTGGAACTTCGCCACCGAGCGGGCGGAGAACGGCGACTTCCGCATCCGGATCGGCGAGGCCAACACCTGGCTGGACCCGGGTCGCTACCGCTACCGGATGCTGTATGAGGCACCCACCTGGTCGCACGCGCGGGCCGGCGAACCAGACCTGGTCGAGACCCGCATCGACGTGCCCGGCTTCGCCTGGCCGACCTCGATCGCCTCGACCACCTTCACGGTGCGCGCCCCCGGACCGATCAGCAACGTGGAGTGTGTCGAGGGACGACTGGGGACCACCTCGCCGTGCACGACCACCCCCACCGTCGACGGCGACGTGCTGCGCGCGCAGTTCGGCTCGTTCAGCGACGGCGAGTCCGCCACGATCGCCTTCACCACCCCCGCCGACGCATTCACCGCCTCGCTGCCGCTGTACGACGCCACGCCCCTGCTCGACGGCCCACGCTTCGGACCGCTGGACGTCTCCCGCCCGGTGGCGGCCCTGATCGTCGGACTCCTGCTGATGCTGCCGCTGGTGGCCTGGAGCGTGGTCAAGGCCCGGGTGGTCTACCGCGACCGGGTCACCAACCCCGCACTGCACGACCGGGTGCACCCCACCGCCCTGCCGGCGCCGCCGTTCGGGTTCCGCCCCGCCGAGGTGGCCGGGCTGCTGCTGCGCAGCCCCACCAACGAGTTGTTCCTGTCCAACCTCGTCGACCTCGACCAGCGTGGGGCGCTGGTCAGCCGCACCGAGCACCACGGGCAGACCCTGGTCGTGTTGCCTCCACCGCCGGGCAACGCAATCGACCCCGAGGACCAACGATTCGTGGCCACGCTGGTGCCGGGCGCACAGCCGACGCGGTTCGAGAACACCTACGACGCAAAGGTGAGCGCACGGGTCAACTCGGCGACCAAGCAGCTGACCGAGCGTGCCAAGAACGTCTTCAGCGACCACGGCTTCGAGCACAGCGGGGGCCGTCTGCTGCGCAACACGGGCTTCAAGGCGCTGCTCGCGGTTGGCTTCGCGCTGTTCGCCCTGATCGTGGGGCTTTCGATGACCGCGTTGACCGCGCTGAGCTTCGGCGCCGTGATCGGCGTGTTCGTGCTGGTCGTGGGCGCCTACCTCATCGCGCACGCCCCCTGGCGCCACCACAAGCTGCCGCTGAACTCCGAGGGCCGCGATGCCGTCGCCCAGGCCCGATCCTTCCGCGAGTTCGTCAACACCGTGGAGGGCGAGCAGCTCGAGTGGGCGGCGGGCCAGCCCGGCATCAGCCACCACCATCCGGCGCTGAGCCTGCTGCCCTACGCCATCGCGCTGGGGCTGGCAGACTCCTGGTTCGACCGGTTCGGTGGGGTGATGCAGCAGCTGGCCGTGACGGCCGGCGCCGGGGCCGCCGCGGGTGGTGCCTACTGGTACACCAACTCCTCGAGCTTCAACACCGTCAAGAGCACCCACAGTGCCACGACGACCGATCCGTCCTCGAGCAGCAGCGGAGGCGGAGGTGGCGGAGGCGGATCCGGTGGTGGAGGTGGCGGCGGCGGGTCGTGGTGACCGCCGTTGCGGTCACGACTCCGGCGGCCGCACGAGGTTGAGGTGGTAGCGCGAGGCGGTCGGTCCCGACTGCCCCTGGTACTTCGACCCGGTGGTCTGCGTGCCATAGGGGAACTCGGCCGGCTGGTCGAGTTCGAAGAAGGCGAACTGCGCGATGCGCATGCGCGGGTAGAGCAGGATCGGCAGGGTGGCGACGTTGGACAGCTCCAAGGTCACATCCCCGTCGAAACCGGCGTCGACGAAGCCGGCGGTGGAGTGGATCACCAGCCCCAGCCGCGCCAGCGAGCTCTTGCCCTCGAGGCGTGCCACGACGTCGTCGGAGAGCGTGATCCGCTCGAAGGTGGCGCCGAGCACGAACTCCCCCGGATGGAGCACGAAGGGTTCGTCACCCGGCACCTCGAAGAGCTCGGTCAGGTCGGGCTGCTCCCGGCGCACGTCGATGTAGGGGTGGCGGTGGTTGGCGAACACCCGGAAGCTCGGCGACAATCGCACATCGACGCTGGAGGGCTGAATCGCTCCGGCCTCGAGCGGGTCGATACCGATCCGACCGCTCGCGATCGCTGCCCGGATGCTTCGATCGGAGAGGATCACCACAACCTCACGGGGTTCGTTGCACGCGGTGACCACGCTAGCCGGCTGCGGCAACGTTGCGCCCGGCCGAAGGCAGCGAGTACCTTCCGGCTGCCCGCGGGTGTAGTTCAATGGTAGAACACGAGCTTCCCAAGCTCGGAACGGGGGTTCGATTCCCCTCACCCGCTCGCAGGGGTCTTCGCGAAAAGACCGGGACCCACGTAGCGAACTGATCGTGTGGTGAAGGTCCGGCCGGTGGCCGGGCTCTCACCTCTGGCCGCCGGCGAGTCCCAGTCCGCGGGCTACGGCGCGACCTACACTCGCTGTGGATCCGAGGGGAGGCGCGACGTGACGGCGGCAATCAGCAGGCTGGACCTTGGGTCGTACGAGGCCCCGAGGGCTGCCGCCTTGGCCGGGGTCCCCCTGAGCACGGTCTACGACTGGGCGCGCAAGGACATCGTCGTTCCGTCCATCTCGCCATCCCGCGAGAAGCTGTGGTCGTACGGCGACCTACTGACCCTGCGGCTCGTGCGGTGGCTGCGCTCCGACAAGCCCGACGCACGCAGGACAGCGATGGCGGAGGTCCGAGCGATGCTGGACCGGTTCGCCGACGACCTCTGGCGTGAAGCCGCGTCCGGCCATGCCCGCCCCACCATCGCCGTCGATGCCTCTGGTCACGTCTTCCACGTCAAGCGCTCGGAGAGCGTCAGCGGGCAGCGCGCCTTCGACGATGCACTGGATCTCTTCGCGCCGTTCCAGGACGGTCCCGACCTCCGCGAGCCGGACGCGCATCTGCGCATCGTGCCCGGCAGATGCGCTGGAGAGCCACACCTGCTCGGCACACGCTTGACGACGCGAACGATCGCAGCGCTGTTCGAGCGCGGCTACGACCTGGACACCATCGCGGCCCTCTACCCGGACGAGGACTCCGACGCCCTGGGCGAGGCGCTGCGCTTCGAGCAGCGGCTGGTGCACGCTGCCAACTGATGGCAGCAGTCACCCCCGTCGCCCTTGACCACAACTTCCCCGAACCGCTGCTCCGCGACGTGGCGCGATGGATGCCGGAGTTCGCCTTCCATTGGATCAAGAACCTGCCGCCCCACGATCTCAACCGACTGGAGGACCACGACCTCGTCTACGAACTCCACCGTCGTGCCTTCCCCGTAATGGCCACGAACAACCACAAGA
>SLLJ01000033.1 GCA_007134165.1 Nitriliruptoraceae bacterium
ACGCCGGGGACCCAGCGAAGCAAGGCCTGGTCCTGCCACAGCAACGCGATCCTGCTCGCAGTCGGCACCTCGCCGATCATGACCTCGATGCTGCCCACGAGCAGCAGCCATCCGGTCCCCGCCAGGAAGCCGCCGACGACGGGATGGGGGATGTAGCGAACGAACTCACCGAGTCGGAACTGGCCGAGCAGATACAGCGCGATACCGGTGAGCGCGGTTGCCGCCCCGATGGTGACCACGACCGTTGCGAACACCGCGTCCGGTGTGGCGCTGACCGTACCCGCACCGATCGACGTGGCCATGAGGGCCAGTACGACGGCGGGATGATCCTGCACGCCCGCGACCGCTCCCCGGAAACAGCTCCGTGCCGCGAACACCAGACCCGCGACGGCGGTACTCGCCAACACCAGAGCGATGCCGTTGCCGGTGAACGAGGGCACGGGGCCGGCGAAGATCAGCACGCCGAGCGACACCGTGACGATCACGGTGATGAGACCGGTGACCAGGCCGCCGACCACCGACGCTGCGAGCCCGGCCCGTGGCGGCGCGTGCGTTGCGTCGATGGCGCCTCCGACCGTGGTTGTGCGACCCCGCGTCGCCCCGGCGCGCAGGGTAGCCCTGGGGCCTGGCGGCCCGGGTGGCCCCATCGGCCGCGTCGTCGATCGACCAACCGCCGTGCTCGCTCTGAGGGTCGTGGTGCGCGTGTTCCCGGTGAGCGGCGTGGTTGACTCGCGTGGCTCGACGAAGGGACGAGAATGGATGGCTCGCTCGAAGGCATCGGCAACCCGTTGGAGCAGTTGACGCTCGATCGGTTGCGCCAGCGCACGAGCCTGAAGTGGCGGATCCATCCTGAGGACGTGCTGCCGTTGTGGGTGGCGGAGATGGACGTGCAGCTCGCCGAACCGATCAGGGAGGTGTTGCATGCGGCGGTGGACCGTGGTGACACCGGCTATCCGGGAGGTGCTCGCGCCTACGGGCAGGCGCTGGCCGAGTTCGCGGCGCGTCGTTGGGGCTGGGACGCGCTGGAGGTGGATCACACCGCGATCGTGCCCGATGTGATGCTCGGCATCGTCGAGGCGCTCCGGCTCGTGACCGAGCCCGGCGACACGGTCGTGGTCAACTCCCCGGTCTATCCGCCGTTCTACGCGTTCGTCACACACGACGATCGTCGGATCGTCGAGGCGTCGCTCGACACGGCCGGGCGCATCGACCTCGAGACCCTCGGCGCGGCCTTCGCGGCCGCACGGGGGAGCCGTGCCCACGTCGCCTACCTGTTGTGCAATCCCCACAACCCGACCGGGGTGGTGCACACCGCCGACGAGTTGGCGGCCGTTGCGGCGCTCGCGCGCGAGTACGGCGTCCGGGTCGTCTCCGACGAGATCCATGCGCCGCTGGTGCTCCAGGGAGCCAGCTTCACGCCCTACCTCCGCGTCGAGGGGGCGCAGGACGCGTTCGCGGTCACCTCGGCGTCCAAGGCGTGGAACCTCGCTGGCCTCAAGGCGGCGCTGCTGGTGGCCGGACCGGGGGCGCTCGACGAGCTGGCTCGTCTGCCCGAGGAGGTCAGCCACGGGCCGAGCCACCTCGGGGTGCTCGCGCACACGGTGGCGTTCAACGACGGTGAGGCCTGGCTCGACGCTCTGCTGGCCGGTCTCTGCGCGAACCGGGACCTGCTCGGCCGGCTGATCGCCGAGCACCTGCCCCGGGCGAGCTACACGCCGCCGGAAGGCACGTACCTCGCGTGGCTGGACTGCCGTGCGCTCGGGCTGGACGAGATCAATGGAACCGACGGCCCCGGCATCGTCACCGAGCTCGCCGGCCCGGCACGCGCGTTCCTCGACCGTGCCCGGGTGGCCTTGAGTTCCGGGCATGTGTTCGGTGCCGGTGGAGCTGGTCACGTCCGACTGAACTTCGCCACCTCGCAGGCCATCCTCACCGAGGCCCTCACCCGCATGGGCAGGTTGCATCCGAGCTGACCGGGAGGACGCCGCCCTCGTCGCCGGCGGCGGAGGGAGTCGTGAGCATCGTGGCCCCGGTGCAGTTCAGCCCGCGGGTACGGCGGCCGGTTGGTCCGGCAGGCGCTGCACGTCGAGGATCGGCAGCTCGAGCTACCGCCGACGGGAGAGGATGCTGCGCAGCTGTGCATCATCGAACACGTGCCCGACCAGCACGCTGCCCGGCGGGGTGTGCGTCACCGAGAGCTCCGGGAACGCTGTGACCGCGGTCGCGGACAGCTGCCGTGCGACCCTGCGCAAGCAGGCGCTTCAAACAACGGTTCCTGGTGTCGCCGATCTGGGAGACGAAGCCCTGGGTGAGCCGGATCGCGCAGAACACCCCCGGGAGCGAACTCATCGAGGCGCCGCTGCTGATCGTGCAGGGCACCGACGAGGTGCTGATCCGCGCCGACATCCAGCAGCGGTTCGCGCAGCGGCTGTGTGCTTCGGGTCAGCAACTCGAGTACCGGGAGGTTCCCGGTGCTGGCCACCTCGCCGTCGGCGATGCGGCAGACGACGAAGTGGTCCGCTGGCTCACCGACCGGCTCAGCACCCCACCGCCGATCTTCGCCGGCCTCGGCCCTTCGTCACCGAGGGCCAGGGGTGCCGGTCGCGGAGCAGATCCGTCAGGCGATCACCGCGCGCCGTGATCGAGGATCCCAGCACCGTTCGAGTGCTCGAGGACATCCAGCCCCATGAACGTGCACGGCGTGATGGCGGTCCTGGCCATGAACGGTCGGCCCGTTCCTCGATGTCGGCACCGTCCGGCATCGCATCCTGCCAACGGATGAACCACGTCGACGCGGTCCGGAGCCGGCCGTTGCCTGAGGGCTAGGACAACGCTTCCATCGACGGGACTGGCACCGGTGACGATGGCACGATCGGCGAGCCTGGCACCTCGACGACGAAGACGGCTCCGGCCGGATCCGCGTCGTAGTAGTGGACGCAACCGTCGTTGGCTTCTGCCAGGAGCTTGACGATCGTCAGGCCGAGTCCGGTGCCGGTCGAGGTGCGATTGTCGCCGCGGTCGCCTTGCACGAAACGGCCCCACATCGACGTTCGGAGTCCGGGCGGGACCCCTTCGCCGTGGTCGCGGACCTCGAGCCGGACCCGGCCGGGCACACCGGCAATCAGGGAGACGTGGACCGGTGGCCGTCCGTACTTCACCGCATTGGAGAGCAGGTTCGTGACGATCTGCTCGAGATGCTGCAGATCGATGTGCAACCGGAAGCCCTCCGCATCGATGCGCACATCATCCGGAGCGATGCCGGACAGTTCGACGGAAGCGCGGATGACGTCGGCGACGACCACCTCCTCGGGTTGGGCTCGCAGCACATCGGCGGTCGCCTGGCGCACCACGAGCAGATCGTCCATCAACCGGAGCAGACGTCGTGCGTTGGCAGCCATCCTGGTCACCATCTCGCGCTGGCTCGTGGTGAGGTTGTCACTGCGCTGGTCGATGAGTTCCAGGAACCCGACGATCGGCGTCAGCGGGGTGCGCAACTCATGGCTGGCCATGGACAGCAGGTCGTCCTTGAGCTGCGCGGCGGCTGCCAACCGCTGCTCGAGTTCGTGATGGGCGGTCACGTCGTGAACCGTGACCACGATCCCCCCGATCGCGGGGGTGGCGAGGTGGTTCGCCAAGGTCAGTTCCAGCCGACGGTGGCTTCCATCATGATGGCGCAGTGGTCCTTCCACTTGGACCACACGTCGGCGCGGATCGTCTGCAGCGACGCGGATGGCCCTGCGCAGCCGCTCACGGTCCTCGGGAGCGAACAGCTCGAGGTAGCCGTCGCCGGTCCCCGCGATCCGATGTCCGCACATCCGCTCGCAGGACCCGCTGACGTAGCTCGCCACCCCATCGACGTCGACGATCATCATGCCCACCTGCGCATCATCGACCAGCGCACGGAACCGCTCGTCGTGCTCCTCATGGATCGCGGCACGCAGTTCACCCAGCAGGAGCCAGAGCCGTGCCACCACCAGGGTGAACAGCACGACCGAGCCCCCCGCTACGACCAGCACATCGACCTCGGCACGCAGCACCAGAAGCAACGGAACGGCCACCGACACGGCCCACAGCACCGCGACGCGTGTCGGACCCGCCTGCTCCCGACTCACCGCCGGCGGGGACAACCTCCCGACCGAGGGGTGCAGCACCGAGGACCCCGCGATCACGAACCCCCCGAGCCGCAGCGTCTCCGCCAGGTCGCCGAACGGGACCCCGCCCAGCGCGGTCAACGCCTCGATCAAGTCCGCCACCACCACGATCGGCAAGCCCGCACCGATCAGCCACAGCGCCACGACACGCTTCCTCGCTCCGAAGAGCAGACGCGCCACGAGCGCCATGAGAACCACTGCGGCCATGGGGGACAGGATGGCCATCGCCCGCGCGTCTGCATCGAGCGGCACCCCTCGCCGCAACGGATCGACGACGAGCACCCACGTCAGGGTCATCGTGCCCACGACGACAATCGCCGTGTCCAAGATCTCCGCGCTACCGCCCCGCCCGCCTTCGGCACGGGCAAACAGCCACACCCCAGCATTCACGGCGAGGAAGCCCGCAAAGAAGAAGACGTCGGCCGCCGCCGCCGAGACTCGCCCAGCTTCGACCGGCACCCACACCGCACTGCCCACCGCCGCCGCGACCAGGCTGCCTGCCAGCAGCCCCCAGGCCGTAAGCGGCCACGGCCGCAGCCGCCGAACCGCGGTGACCGCCATCCCCGCAACACCGACCGTGACCAGCACGTACAAGGCCCGCTGCCACGCCCCGTCGGCCATCGCCCCGTGGATGACCACCAGCGCCCCGGACGCCAACAGGAAGACCACCCAACCTCGCGGGTCGATGCCGTTGCGCGCAGCGGTGTCCGGCATGGTTCGGTCCTGGGAGCATGCTGACCCGACCAGGCATCCTCTCCCCAGGGATCCGGTGACGTCGGGGCCACGAACTCACGTGGCGTCGTCGAGCGTTGAACTCTATACGAAGAGTTCGAGGATGCGAGCCAGGGGTGGCCGCACGATGACGGCTTCGATGTCCTCAGCAGGGGGTCGGACGGCCGCGTCGGCATCCCACCGCGGTTGCTGCTGGCGTGCTCCCGGTCGCGGTGCGCGTCAGTCCGTGGCCATGAACCGGTCGAGTCGCAGCGCCGCGTAGGCGCACCCCGTGCCCGCCAGGAACACCGCGGCGACCACGGCCCAGGCGAGCGGGTACGACCCGCGTGCCGCGAACTGACCGAACAGCGTGGGCCCCAGCGTCCCGCCCAGCGCCAAGCCCAGGATGCCCGCACCGGCAGCGGTCGCGGGCGCGTGCGGCACCACCTGCGTCAGCGCCGCGAACCCCAGTCCCGTCCACCCCCATCCCGCGGTGAGCGTCACGACCGCGACGATGACGAAGGTTGCCCCCGACGGTGCCAACGCCAGCGCCGAGGTCCCCACCGCGCCAGCCAGCATCGCGGCCAGCAGAACGGGCCCGAGCGTCGACGGCCGGCGGTCGGCGATCACCCCCGCCGCGAGCCGCGCGACGATGCCGCCGGCGCTGGCAGCGGCCAGCGTGAGCCCGGCGTTGGCGCTGGACATCCCGCCGGCTGTGGCAGCCGGGACCAGGAACGTCACCGCCGCGGCGGCACCAGCGCCCGACAGCGCGAAGCTGGCCGCGAGCAGTCGGACCGGACGGCGCAGCCGGGGACGGCTGGACACCCCGCGCCCTGCGGGGGTGCGCGGGTTGTCGGGTGCCCGGCGACCCATCCGCGCGCCGTCGTGGCTGTCGGCCCGATCGAGGCGGAAACGTACGTCGGCGGGCACCGCCAGGCGCAGCGAGACCACCGCAAGCGGGCCGACCAGGACGCCGCCGAGGAATGCCACCCGCCAGCCGACCGTGGTCGCAAGCAGCGGGACCGCGAGCCCTGCCAGCAGAGACGCAAGCGGCACACTCGCCTCCTTGATGCCGAACGCGATGCCGCGGCGATCCGAGGGCACCGTCGTCGTGAAGGCCCGTGCGGCACCGGTGTCCACCATCGGTAGCGTCGCGCCCATCAAGATCATCAGCAGCCCCAGCTGCCACGCCGAACGCACCAGGGTTGCTGCCACCGCGCATCCGGCTGCGCTGAGCAGCACACCGCTGCGCATCGCCCGCCCGGCCCCGATGCGTTCGGTCAGCGAGCCCAGCGGGATAGCCACGACCGCCGCCGTGAAGTAGAAGCCGGTGACGATGAACCCGGTGGTCGCCTCATCGAATCCGAGATCCGTGCCGATCACGGCGGACAGCGCACCGACGAGGAAGACGGGGACCATCGTCGTGGCGAGCGCGGTGCTCGAGGCACCGATCGTGGCGCTCGGGCCGAGTCGGGTTGCCAGCGGGACGGTGCGAGAGGTCATGGTCATCCGGGGGTCCTGGTGTGAGCAACCGGCCAGACTCGTCGATGGCGCTCGGTGGCAGACCTCGCCGCAGGCGGGACGATCGGGACGTCGTGCACGGCATCGTTCACGGTTCCGTGGCGGCGGTCGGCGGGTCGACCACCGGGTGGCGGGTGAGCTCGACGATCGGCAGGTCGAGGTCGTCGCCGTACCAACGTAGTGCTACCTGCATGTGCCCGACCGCTACGTCCCGGGCGGCGGTTGCATCGCCATGCTCGATCGCCGCGTAGATCTCGCGGTGGTGGGGGATGCCTGCGCGGGAGACGTCGGGGTCCCCGAGGCTGCGCAGCAACTGCTGCCACACGAATCGGCGCATCGAGGCGAACATCGTGGTGATGACCGGGTTCTG
>SLLJ01000419.1 GCA_007134165.1 Nitriliruptoraceae bacterium
CTCGACCTCGGCCTCGACCTCGGCCTCGACGTCGGGCTCCACGGCGCGCTCGGCTTCCGCAGCGACATCCAGGGCGGCGTCGGACGTCGCCTCATCGACCCCCGCATGGTCCACCGAGACCTCGGAGGCGGGACCGACCCCGGCCTCAGATTCCACCTCCGCCTCGACCTCGGGCTCCACGGCACTCTCCGCCTCCGCAGCGTCATCTGGCTCGACCGATGCGGATGCGGTGTTGTACATACCCAACCACTGCGCGGAACGATCATCGAACAGCACGATCTGGGGCACGCAGCCAGCGGCATCCAGGGCGTCGAGCGCGGCGATGAGGTCGACACGGGAGGTGACGTCGCGGCGAACCACGAGCAGGACGTGGTCGAGGCTGGCGGCCGCCCGGACGACCTGCTTGGAGGTCGCGGTCGGGAATGCAGCCACGAACACATCGAGGTCGCTCGGCAGCATCGAGGGCAGCTCGGGGACCGCGGCCAACGCTCCGGCGACGTCGCGGCCGGGCCCGATCCAGGCCAGCTTCATGTCGGTCTCGAAACTCACGGCCCGGGTGAGGTGGATCTCGTCACGCATCACCTCGTAGAGCCCTGGACCGGCGCTGATCCCACCCGCCAAGTCGGCGCGGAGCACACTCACGTCCCGACGGGCGACGGCGATCGCGAACTCGTCGGTCAGCCGCCGAGTTGACGTGACGTCGTCACCGGCCGTCGCGAACGCGAGGACGAGCATGGCATCCGGACTCCGGGCGTCCAGCGCCGCGTCGGCGAGCGGGTCGATCGATGTCGGACCCGGCGCGGCAGGCAGGATCGCCACCAGCTCGCCGCCGGCGGCCCGGACATGCCGAGGACCACGAACGACCAGGTCCCCGGCATCCACCGCGATCACGACGGCCAGCCCGAGCAGCACCGCCGCGAATCCCAGCGCCGCGCCGACGACCGGAACGGTCGGCACCACCTCAGGGACCAACAAGGTGGCGGCGGTGCCCGCCGCGATGACCACGACGACCGTCGACAGCAGCAACCGTCGGCGCAGCCACACGATGTCAAGCGTCTCGACGAGCCACAGCGGTACCCGCGAACGACGCCGGGATCGCGGACCCTTGGGCTTGGAGGAGCGATTCATCATCGGGTCAGGATAGCGGTGAAGCAGCGCAGAATCGGGGAACCCGCCCCCGCATCAGCCGAGCCGATCGGCCCCACCCGCGGTCTGCAGCCGCTCAGCGGTCGGTGTGCGGGCCACCGCCGCCGCGAAGCTCGGTGGCGGCACCATCTGCATCCAGGCGAGCCGAGCGGTCCCGAGCGGGCGCGCGGAGAGGGAGTGACCCGCCACCTCGACGTCCTCGAGGGCCAGGGCCACCGCCCAGCCAAGGACCGGCGGTGCGAGGTCCAACGCCGCCCGCAGCAGCCGCGGGTCGCGCGCGACGACGCCGGCGAACAGCAGCCCCTTGGCGGTGTGGAAGTCGGTCCCGTGGGCATGATCGGGGGGGAGGACCGGCCGCTGCCCGACGGGGTCCCAGTGGGGCAGGGTGTCGGGGTCGGGCCGCACACCGCGCAAGAAGGCGATCTCCACCTCCACCCAACTCGCCCGCAGACGCTGTCGCGCCACACGCGGAGCGTCACCGGCCCGGGTCAGGGCTTCGCGGGCGGCGGCCAACCGATGGCCGGCGAGCTCGGTGCGGTGGCGTCCGACGGCGTCGGCCGCCAAGGACACCAGCAGCATCGCCTCACCGACCGGATCGGTCCCGGGACGGGCACGTAGGGCCAGCAGCGCCGGGGTCTCGAGCGCCTCGGCGTGGGCATGCAGCCCGAGTTCTCGCAGCACACGACCACGCTCGGCGGCGATCCACGCCCGCACGTGCCGGACCTCGGTCCCGCTCCCGGGGTCGAGGTCGGCGTGCAACGCCGCAGCGGCCCGCCTCCACCAGCTCCAGGCACGGTCGCCACGCCCGAGCCGTGACCACACCACACCCGTCCAGACATCGCGGCGCAGCGGCCCGACGCCGACGGCATCGGGTGGCAGCAGACGGGCGGCGGCGGAGGCCGGCGGCAGCGGCAGTGGCCGCCGCTGGCAGCGCCCCGTGGACCTTGGGACCATGCTCGCATCGTAGGACCCCGGCAACCCCGAGGCCCCCGCCGGCGGGTGCCGGGCGGGGGCCTGGGAGGTACTCCGGGCTCAGCGGGTGCGAGCCGGACGGTGGCGCGGGATCAGAAGTCCATCCCGCCCATGCCGTGGTCGTGACCTCCGCCGGCCGACTCGGGCTCGGGCTCGGGCTTGTCGGCCACGATCGCCTCGGTGGTCAGCAGCAGCCCGGCGATCGACGCCGCGTTCTGCAGCGCAGACCGGGTCACCTTGGCCGGGTCGATGATGCCGGCCACGACCAGGTCCTCGTAGTCGCCGGTCAGAGCGTTGAGGCCGTGGCCGAACTCCATGCCGCGGACCCGCTCGACGACGACCGAACCCTCCTGGCCGGCGTTCGAGGCGATCCAGTACAGCGGCGAGGACAGCGACTTGCGGATGATGGCCGCACCGGTCGCCTCGTCGCCCTCGAGCGCGAGATCGTCGATCACCGACTCGACCTGCAGCAGGGCGGTTCCACCACCGGCGACGATGCCCTCCTCGACGGCCGCACGCGTCGCGGACAGGGCGTCCTCGATGCGGTGCTTGACCTCCTTGAGTTCGGTCTCGGTCGCCGCGCCGACCTTGACGACGGCCACGCCACCCGACAGCTTCGCGAGACGCTCCTGGAGCTTCTCACGGTCCCAATCGGAGTCGGTGTTGTCGATCTCGGCCTTGATCTGGTTGATGCGACCCTTGATGTCCTCCTCAGAGCCTGCACCCTCCACGATCGTGGTCTCGTCCTTGGTGATGACGATCTTGCGGGCGCGACCGAGCAGGTCCAGGGTGGTGTTCTCGAGCTTGAGACCCACCTCCTCGGAGATGACCTGGCCGCCCGTGAGGATCGCGATGTCCTGCAGCATGGCCTTGCGGCGCTCTCCGAAGCCCGGCGCCTTCACGGCCGCCGACTGGAAGATGCCGCGGATCTTGTTGACCACCACGGTCGCCAGCGCCTCGCCCTCGAGGTCCTCGCTGATCATGACCAGCGGACGGCCTGACTGCATGACCTTCTCGAAGACCGGGAGCATGTCCTGGACCGAGGAGATCTTCTGGTTCGCGACGAGGATGTAGGGGTCCTCGAACACGACCTCCATGCGCTCGGGGTCGGTGACCATGTAGGGCGAGATGAAACCCTTGTCGAACTGCATGCCCTCGACGAAGTCGAGCTCCATGCCGAAAGTCTGCGACTCCTCGACGGTGATGACCCCGTCCTTGCCGACCTTGTCCATCGCATCCGCGAGGATCTGGCCGATGGTGTTGTCGTTGTTGGCCGAGATCGCCGCGATCTGCGCAATCTCCTCCTGGGTCTCGATGTCACGCGAGTGGGTCTGGATCTCGCTGACGACCCGGTCGACGGCCTTGTCGATGCCGCGCTTGAGGATCATCGGGTTGGCGCCGGCGGCGACGTTGCGCAGGCCTTCCTTCACGATGGCCTGGGCGAGCACGGTCGCGGTGGTGGTGCCGTCACCTGCGACGTCGTTGGTCTTGGTCGCGACTTCCTTCGCGAGCTGGGCGCCCATGTTCTCGTAGACGTCCTCGAGCTCGATCTCACGAGCAACGGTGACGCCGTCCTTGGTGATGGTGGGTGCGCCCCACTTCTTGTCGATGACGACGTTGCGGCCCTTGGGGCCCAGCGTCACCTTGACCGCGTCCGCGAGCTGGTTGACGCCCCGCTCGAGGCGCCGGCGCGCGTCCTCGCTGAAGCTGAGGATCTTCGCCATAAGGGTGGTCCCTCCTCTGGATGGTGAGGTGGTCGGGTGAGATGGTCGATGATGTCGAGAAACGTGATGGTTCTCGGCCTGCCGGGTACCGCGAACCTGGCCGCGGCACCCGGCGTTCAGCCCAGAACGGCGAGGATGTCGCGGGCCGAGAGGATGAGATACTCGTCACCCTTGACCTTGACCTCGGTGCCGCCGTACTTGGAGAACAGGACGGTGTCGCCCTCGTTGACGTCCAGCGGGATGACGTCACCGGTGGTCTCCGAGCGCTTGCCCGGACCTACGGCAACGACGGTGCCCTGCTGGGGCTTCTCCTTGGCGGTGTCCGGGATCACGAGCCCGGAGGCGGTGGTCTGCTCGGCGTCGTCGATGGTGACGATCACTCGGTCCTCGAGTGGCTTGATGCTGACCTCGGTGGACAAGGCGCCCTCCCTTGAAGGTCGTGGGGCTCGGACAGCCTGGTGGCTGCCGGCCCGTGCGGATCGGTTTGGGGTCGTGGTGCGCGGCGCGTCCGTTCGCGGTTGTCTCGCGGAGCCGGTTGCGCCACCCGGAAGCGTGGGTCCGGTAGCGTCTGCGTTGCAGGCCGCCCACCGCGCCAGCGGAGCTGGCACTCACGCTCGCCGAGTGCCAGATGGACGTTAGCGCTCTCCCACCGAGAGTGCAAAGACGTCGAGGTGGTGTTGCGCCGGGGCGGCGCAACCTTGCTGCCAACCCGAGAGCGACCAGCCAGGCCCAACGCTTGCCCGCTCACCTCTGCCCCGACCACTGGGCGCCCGGTCGATCCACGTCGGGCAGAACCACTCGGCGCGGCGTGACCGGTCACTGACCAGGACGCCAGGTTCGCCGTTGATGGTTCCGTCCGCCGCGCTGACGGCGACGCTCCGAAAGGGGCCATCGACGGGGATCGCGCCCGGCGAACCGGCGGTCACCGACGAGACCACGGTCGCCGAGGGCGCCGCCGACCAGACCCACGCGGCGACAATCCAGTCCCCCACTGCGGAGCGTCGGGCCAGCCCCGTTGGGTCCATGGCACGGCTCGTCCCGATCGGCACCCCGACGGTCCTGGCCGGCGGTGCCGTGGCATTCGCGCCGGGAAACCGCCGGTGAACGGCGCGGAGAACTGTGCGAGCACTGCACGCTGCGGAGTAGCATAGCGTCACCAAACACGCCTGATCAGCGCCGCATCGAGCCACCCGACAACTCTCCGCGGTCAGGCTAGCCCGCATGGTTGCCAACCTCGCAGAGATCCCGCATCATCGCCGTTCGGAGCCAACAAGAACCACCGGGCCGCACTCCGGCGGAGGGCAACAGCCGCCACCATGGAGCCCGATCCGAACAGCTCCAACGCAGTACCCAGCACCACCGGGACGCATCGATCCTCGGACCACCAACACGGTCGCCAGCGTGGGCCCCGCCCATCAGGTCCGAGGGGAGCCAATCGCGAGACCGACCCGGCCGACGACACGACGGCCACCTGATCGACACCACCGGCACCGGAGCTTCGATGTCCCGCCACGCCATGACCCACCGCCGGTCGACGACGGTCTCTGCGGTGCTCGCGCTCACCGCGCTGGCCCTGCTGTGGGTGCCGACGATCGCCGGCGCGGACGAGGCGGCGGTGGTTCTCGGCGAGGACGGGCTCGGCGAGGACGAACTCGACGGCGTCGAACTCGACGGCGTCGAACTCGGTGAGGGCAGCCTCGAGGTCAACGAGCCGGTCACCGGTGGCATCCTCGAGTTCGATGAGGTCACGGTCACGCCGCCCGGAGAGGTGCCGGTGGCCGACACGAGTGATGAGCCGGTCGACATCGGCCAGGGCCCCATCGTCGACGACGGCGACGAGAGCGGACGTCCCGACGCCGACCCCGAGGACCTCGAGAGCCTCGACGAGACGGCGCCCAACGAGTCCTCTGACGCGATCTGCTCCGACGTCCTCGTGCGCATCTCTCCCGACCGCGTCCAAGGCGATCAGCGTGCGGTCTCGATCACCTCCCAGATGATCGAACTGGGGGTCGAACACTGGGTCGCGGTGGCCTGGCAGGCCGCAGCCGACACCGAACTGACCGCCGTCAGCATCGTGAGTCCCACCGGGGTCCGGACCCGCACCGGGAATGTCACCACGGGCACCGCCGAGAACGTCATCGAACTCGTCTTCTGCGGCGGCCGCTCCAGCGGCGCCGACCCCGCCGAGGGCGACGTCGAGGCGGTTCCCGGGAGCGAGGACCGCGTCGACGCCGGCGGTGACGCTTCCACCGGTCCCGAGGCGACCGACCCGGTCACCGCAGAGGCCGCCGAGCCTGCCTCCCCATCGACCCCCGTCGGCGGTGGCGGCGGCGCGGTGGCAGCTCCCAGCACCCCGGCACCGACAACGCCGGACGACACGCCCTCGGACGAGCCGATCCCCAGCACCGTGGTGACCGGAACGGTCGACGACGAGAACGCGGGGGACACCGAGGTCCTCGGGCTCCTCGAAGAACGCGACACGTCCGACGAGACCGACGAGACCGCGCGACCCGACACCGAGAACGACCCCGGATCACCCGCCGACGATGCAGCCGGGGACCGCGACGACGCCGAGGCGCTCGGAATGCTCGCGGACCGCACTTCCGGCGAAGACCGCGGCGCCAGCAGCCTGCCGCTGACGCTGCTCTCGCTGCTCGTGGCTGCGCTCGCCGCTGTCGGCGCCTGGGGGCTGCTGCGGCGCCGCGCTGCCGTGGCCCGCACCACCACCCAGCCCTGAGCGCTCCACCCCACGACGCCCGCCCTGTACCGGCCGCACCGTGAGCACCGCCCGCATCACCGAACCTCCCACCGCACCGACCAACCCCACCGACCAAGCCGGATCCGCGCCGAGGTGAGCACCATGACCACCGATTCCGTCCTCCCGCCCGCTGCCGACCCC
>SLLJ01000287.1 GCA_007134165.1 Nitriliruptoraceae bacterium
ACGCTCAAGTGGCCCAACGACGTGCTCGTCACCGTCGACGAGCAGGACCGCAAGTGCGTGGGCATCCTCGTCGAGCACCACCACCTCGACGACCGTGCCGTGCTGGTGGCGGGTATCGGCATCAACGTCGACTGGCGCGCGGTGCCTCGCGATAACGAGGCCGCCGCCTGGTCGAGCGTCGCCGAGGCCGTGGGCTCCGACGTGGACCGGTTCGCGCTGCTCGCCGACGTGCTCGGTGGTCTCGACGCCCGGCTGCGTGACGATGCGTCGACGCTGCGCGAGCGCTACCGGCGGGCCTGCGCAACGCTTGGCCGCGAGGTCGAGGCGACCCGTCCCGACGGCGGGGTGCTGCGTGGCCGGGCGGTCGATCTCGCCACCGACGGGGCGCTGGTCGTCGAGGTCGCCGGACGGCGCCAGAGCGTGGCGGCTGGCGACGTGCATCACCTGAGACCGGCCACGTAGGCTGCCGCTTGCGGGTCCGGGAGGGATCCGCCGCCGCCGATCGAGCGCCCGGGAACGGGCCAGCCAGGGAGAACGCGCATGCCGTCGTCGCCGTACGGACTCAGCCCGGAGCAGGAGGAGTTCCGCAAGGTCGTGGCCGCCTTCGCCGACGAGGTCGTCGCTCCCGCGGCGGACGAGTTCAACGCCGAGGGCCGCTTCCCGCTCGAGATCGTGCAGCAGATGGGGGAGATCGGCCTGTTCGGCATCCCCTTCGAGGAACGTCACGGCGGCATGGGCGGCGACTACCTCACCCTGTGCCTGGCGATCGAGGAGCTCGGCCGGGTCGACCAGTCGGTCGGGATCACCCTGGAGGCCGGCGTCGGGCTCGGCGCCGCCCCGATCGCCGAGTTCGGCACCGAGGAGCAGAAGGAGCGCTGGCTGCCCGAGCTGGCGAGTGGGCAGAAGCTCGGGGGCTTCGGCCTGACCGAGCCGGGCGGCGGCACCGACGTGTTCGGCGCCACCCGCACCCGCGCCGTGCTCGACGGCGACGAGTGGGTGATCGACGGCGGCAAGCAGTTCATCACCAACGCCGGTACCGAGATCACCAGCCTGGTCACCGTCACCGCGATGACCGGCCCGGCCGAGATGACCGCGATCATCGTGCCGACCGACACCCCCGGCTTCTCGGTCGCGCCGCCCTACCGCAAGGTCGGCTGGCATGCCTCCGACACCCGTGAGCTGAGCTTCGAGGGTGTGCGGGTCCCGGTCAGCAACACCCTGGGGGAGCGCGGGGCCGGCTTCCGGCAGTTCCTCAAGACGCTGGACGATGGTCGGATCGCGATCTCCGCGCTGGCCGTCGGACTCATCCAGGGCTGCATCGACGAGTGCGTGCGCTACGCCGGCGAGCGGGAAGCCTTCGGCCGGCCGATCGGCGCCAACCAGGCCGTCGCCTTCAAGATCGCCGACCTCGAGGTGGCGGCGCAGACCGCCCGACAGATGACCTACTACGCCTGCTGGCGCAAGCAGCAGGGGCTGCCCTACAAGCGGGAGGCTTCGATCGCCAAGCTGTACTCCTCCGAGCAGGCGGTCACCGCCGCCCGTCAGGCGACCCAGATCTTCGGCGGCATGGGCTTCACCACCGAGACCCGGGTCGGCCGGTTCTACCAGGACTGCAAGATCCTGGAGATCGGTGAGGGAACCAGCGAGGTGCAGCGCCTGCTGATCGCCCGCGAGCTCGGCGTGTAGCCACCCGGACCGAGGTCGTCGGCTCCGGTCGACCCGGACACGCAGGCCGCGGCTTCGTACCCACGGCAGGGGCCCACACGCCCCCGCCATCCCAGCTGCCCGCTCGCCGCCGTCCAGGATCGCCGCCGTGGCCGACCGCTACACCTCCCAGATCGCCCTGCTGCTCGACGCCCGTGTCGACGACGTCGGCGCGGTCGTGCGTGCCGCCGTCGAGGCCGGAGACCTCGATCGCAGTGCGCCCGTACGTGGCGAGGGTGCGCTCGCCCAGGAGGTCAACTGGGGCGGGCGCATGCAGAAGGGGGTGGTGCGCCAGCTCACCGAGGACGGCGAGGTGCTGCTGCGCACCGAGACCTACCTCGGCTCGGACGGCTACACCCTGGGCATGCAGCGCCAGGCGCAGCTGCTGCAGGCCCTGTCCCGGCAGCTGCGCGGTCAGGTGACCGGGGTGCGTGACCTGGCTGCGATGACCGAGCGCGACCTGGCCTGGGTGAACCGGCTGGCGATCGGGGCGGTCGAGCCCGCCGACGCGGTGGTCGTGGTCGCGGAGGGCGAGGGCACCTGGTGGGTGCGTACCCACGGCGCGGCCCGGTTCGACGTCCCCGACCTCGAGCTCTACGGGCTGATCGCTGCTGACGTTCCGGCCGCTGAGGTGGCCCTGCGTCACGTCCACGAGCAGTTGCTGGCCAGCGGTATCACCCAGGATCTGACCCTGCCCGACGGCACCCCGATCTACCTCATCCCGGTGCTCGAGGCCTGGCGCCACGTTTCGTTGGACTGGCCCGGGGTGGGGCGGGCCGGGCAGAACCGCGGTCCGGGACTCGACGGGCCGCGGGCGACCCTGTCGGTGCTGCATCCGCCACGACTCGGTCGCTACCGCAAGGACCTCGACGGCGTGCTGGCCACCTTGAGGACCGCCTGAGCGCCGGGGGGGACGGCGATGGTCGAGTGGACCGACGAGCTCTGGGAGCAGATCTGGGAGCGGCTGCTCGACCAGATCGAGCGGCACAGCATCGCCATGGACGTGTGGGCGCGGCGGCTGCCCCACGATCCGCTGCACCGGGCCATCGCCCCCGAACTCGCCCGCCGGTGGCGGCGCACCGCCCGCAACTTCATCCTGCTGTACGGCACCTGGTCGCTGTTCTGGGGCCTGATCGCCGCCGCGGCGCTCGACGTCGGCGGGATCGCCCGGTCCCTGAGCCTGTCGATGGTGACCGTCGGGGCGGCCGCGATCTTGGTCTGCCTGCTCGTGCGCCGGCGGGTGGCGCCGCTGGCCCGCCTGCGGCTCTAGCCGCGCCGCAGGCTGTCGCGGCCGCCGGATCAGTCCTCGTCCTCGGGCTCGACCCAGCCCTCCTCGCCCTCGGGGCGCACGTCCCCGGTCAGCTCACGCAGCATCGGCGCACCCTCCTCGGGTCCGATGCCCAGCAGCCGGTCGCCGGCCTGTAGCTCCCAGGTCTTGCGCGGCCGGTAGACCCACCGCTCCGCCCGCTGGATCGCGAGCACCTCGACCCCGGATTCGGTCTGCACCCTGAGCTCGCCGAGCGTGCGATTCTCCGCTGGGCTGCCGGGCGCCACGATCGCTTCGGCGACGATCTCCTCGGCCTCCGACAGGGCCGCGGCGATGATCGGGTGGGGCGGGGCCTCGTCCTCGATCACGCGGGTCATCGACTGCGCCGAGTCCACGATGCGCTCCGCAGCGGCCGCGAGGTGCAGCATGCCGCGCAGCTCCTCAGGGTCTTCGAGCTCGGCTGCGGCCCGCAGCACCCAGCCCTCGAGCGCATGGAACAGGTCGTCGGAGCGGTCCTCGATCGCGCTGACCTCTGCGGCCAGGGTCTCGTCGCGCAGCAGGATCGCGGAGTAGGCCAACCCGACGGCCACCTCGGAGACGTCCTTGAGCTCGATCATCAGGTCCACCGCCCGATCGAGGTTCGACAGGGTCGACTGGGTGGTCGGTGGCCGCAGCTCGCGGGGAACCCCGCCGGCCAGGACCCGGACCATGTCCACCCCCTCGCGGGGCCCCTGCAGGAACAGCACGTCGCGCTTGCGCAGCACCTCCTCGGCGTCCGGACCGTGGATCCAGTCCACGTCCCGCCGGATCGCGATCACCCACATGCCGGTGCGCGCCGGCAGCGCCAGGTCGCGCAGGCTGGAACCGGTGAGCTGGTTGTCCGGCCGGATCTTGACCCGGGCGGTGACCTCATCGGCGTGCCGCAAGTCGTCGCGCAGCTCGCCGGGCACCCCCAGGTCCTTGAGCACGACCCGGGCCATGTCCTCCGCGGCATCGGCGATGCCCTCGATCGACACCGCCAACGACAGCACCCCGGCGAGCTGGTCGGCGTCGTCGCGGGTCCGCGCCGCGATCATGCACACCGCGCGCAGGTCGACGAGCAGCTCGTCGACCACCTCCTCGAGGCGGAGTACCTCCCGGGCGAGGGCGTCATCACCGAAGAAGATCGCGGCGTAGGCGAGGTCGACCATCAGCTCGGCGGCATCCTTGGCGCCGACGAGCAGGTCCTTGACGGTCTTCTTGCGTTTGGGCATGGGTCAGGCTCCCACCTGCAGGATGGTGATGGCGGCGACCAGGCACAGGACCCCGGCCAGGTCCATGGTCGCCGTGACGATCGGGATGCCGTGGTTGTCGGGATCGAAGCCGAACCGGAACGAGGTGACCGCGGCGGCGTAGGCGACCGACGCCAGGATCGGCAGCGCGAACAGCCCGGCCAGCAGGGTCACGCTCACCGTCGCCAGGAGTGACAGCGGCTCGACCCCGGGGACGATGGTGGCGGCCAGCCAGCCGGCCACTCCCACGCCGGTGAACGCCAGCATCGCCAGCAGCACGGTCAGCGACACGTCCAGCGCCGCGACCTTGCCCGGCAGCAGCCTTGCCTCGAGCAGCCCCACGTGCAGCTTCGAAGCCAGTCGGCTCGACAGGATCCCACCCAGCGACCCGCAGTTGGCGATGAACGGCGGCAGCAGCACCAGCAGCGCCGCGGCCCCGAACGAGGCCTCCGCGCGGGCCTCGACGATCACGCCGGCCAGCACGTCGATGGTGACCGCGATGGTGAGCACGATCAGCGACTCGCGCACGACCTGCCGGATGGTGGGGTCCGAGGCGCGGATGCCCAGCACCACCGCCGCGGTGCCCACGACCAGCCCCAAGCCCCCGAGGCTCAGCGCCAGCCACTCCACGCGCAGCACCAGGGTGGCGAGCAGCAGGGCCGGCAGCGTGACCAGGTCGCCGGTCGCGGTGATCACCGGCGCCCCGACGTCGTCCATGCTCCAGCCGCGGTCATAGGAGCGCCGGGCCATGGCGATGACCACCACGAACAGCACCGCCGAGGACAGCAGCCCTCCGATCAGCGACACCGCAACCAACTCGAGTACCGGCACGCTGGACAGGCCGAGCGCCACGCTGATGCCCCAGGCCAGTACGCCCGCCTGGGTCGCGGTCGCGAAGCTGAGAATGGTCGAGGCCTCGACCTGGCGGCCGAGGTAGCTTCGTCGCTTGAGGCTCGGTTCGAACTGTCCGGTGAAGATGCCGGTCGACAGCCGCGAGCCCAGCGCGCCGAAGATCGAGCCGCGCATGCCGATCGCGGCCGGGATCAGCGCCAGCAGGCCGGGGACCTCCTCGAGCTGCTCCTCGGCCGAGGCCAGCACGATGCCGGCGATCAGGGTGGCGCCGAGCCCGATGCCAAGCGCCGTGGAGCCGGCCCGGATGCTGCCGACCTCCTGCAGCCAGAAGGCGCGCACCTCGTTGACCGGCAGACCGATGGCACGCCCGACCACCTTCAGGGGTCGGGGGATCCGGACGGGAGGCTGGCCCGGGTTCCGGGGAGTGCGGGACACGCGACCTCCCGCTCCGGGTGCTGGGAGCCGGCGCCGCCCGCCGGCCGGGCGCGGATCCTAGCGGCTGACCGTGGTCTCGGTCCGGGTCCGGGTCCAGGTCCGGGTGCTCGCGACGCGTCGGCCTGACTACGCTCGCTGCTATGGATACCTATCGCGCTCCGCTCCGTGACCTCCGCTTCCTCTACGAGCACGTAACCCCGCTCGCCGAGCTCTCCGCGCTCGACGACTTCGCCCACGCCGATCCCGAGCTGGTCACCGGCCTGCTCGAGGAGGCCGGTCGCTTCGCCGCCGAGGCGATCGCGCCCACCAACCGTGAGGGGGACCTGCAGGGCTCCCACATCGAGGACGGCGGGGTCGTCACCCCCGACGTCTTCAAGCCCGCCTACCAGCAGTACGTCGACGCCGGCTGGGGGGCCGTGCAGCACCCCGCGGCGTTCGGCGGCGGTGGCTTCCCCGGCATGGTCGCGCTGGGGGTCAAGGAGCTGATCACCAGCGCCAACATGGCGTTCTCGCTCTGCCCGCTGCTGACCACCGGGGCGGTGTACCTCATGGCCCATCACGCCTCCGAGGAGCAGAAGCAGACCTACCTGCCCCGGATGGTGTCGGGCGAGTGGTCGGGCACCATGAACCTCACCGAGCCGCAGGCCGGCTCGGACGTCGGGGCGGTGACGACCCGGGCTGTGCCCGCCGGGGACGGCAGCTACCGCATCACCGGCCAGAAGATCTACATCACCTATGGCGAGCACGACCTCACCGAGCAGATCGTGCACCTGGTGCTGGCCCGGCTACCCGACGCCCCACCCGGAACCAAGGGCATCTCGCTGTTCATCGTGCCGAAGTACCTCGTCGAAGACGACGGCAGCCTTGGCGCGCGCAACGACGTGCAGGTCGTATCGCTCGAGCACAAGCTTGGTATCCACGCCTCACCGACCTGCGTGATGGCCTTCGGTGAGTCCGGCGAGGGCGCCATCGGTGAGCTCGTGGGCGAGCCCAACCAGGGCATGCGCCAGATGTTCACGATGATGAACGACGCCCGGCTCGGGGTCGGCCTGCAGGGGGTGGCGGTCGCCGAGCGCGCCTACCAGCAGTCCCTGGCTTACGCCCAGGAGCGTCGGCAGGGCCGCGGACCCACCAGCGCGCCCGGGGAGCAGGCCCCGATCATCGACCACGCCGACGTGCGCCGCATGCTGCTGACCCAGAAGGCGCTGATC
>SLLJ01000425.1 GCA_007134165.1 Nitriliruptoraceae bacterium
ACCGCGCCGCCCGAGCATTCCACCGAATCGCCCGAGCATTCCACCGCGCCGCCCGAGCATCCCAGCGCGCCGAGCAGCACCACAATTCCGTCCGAAACCTCCGACCAGACACCGGCGCAGCCCGATGCGCCTGTTCGAGAACTAGCATCGGACCGTGGCTACCTCCGATCTGCTCTACCGCCTCTACGAGCGCCGTCTTGCGGCCGAGCTCGCTGGCGGACCCCTGCCCCGGCACGTCGGAGTCATCCTCGACGGCAACCGGCGCTTCGCCCGGGCGCGAGGGCTGGTCAACCCTGCCGAGGGCCACGCTGCCGGTGCCCGGCACATCGACACCTTCCTCGGCTGGTGCTTGGAACTCGACATCCCCTACGTGACGCTGTGGTTGCTGTCGACCGACAACCTCACCCGGGACGACGCCGAGGTGGCGGCACTGCTTGGCATCATCGAGGAGACCGTTCGTCGCATCGGCTGTACGGAGGGCGCGCGGGCTCAGGGGCTGAGGGTCACCGCTGTTGGCGCGCTGGAGCTCCTACCCGTGGACGTGCGCCGGACCCTGGCCGAGGCCGAGCGCGCGACCGCGAAGCACGACCGGCTCCGGGTACAGGTCGCGGTCGGGTACGGCGGACGTCAGGAGATCACCGATGCGCTGCGCAGCCTGCTATTCGAGCAGGCCGGGCACGGGCGCACCCTCGATCAGGTCGCCGCCTCGCTTCGGCCCGAGGACATCGGCGATCACCTGTACACCACCGGGCTGCCCGATCCGGACCTGATCATCCGCACCTCGGGCGAGCTCAGGCTGTCGGGTTTCCTGCTGTGGCAGTCTGCCCACAGCGAGTACTACTTCTGCGATGCGTACTGGCCGGACTTCCGGCGGGTCGACTTCCTGCGCGCGCTGCGCGACTACCAGCGACGCCAGCGCCGCTTCGGGCGCTGAGCGCCGGGAGCCGGCGGGACCTCGGGCTCTGGAGACCCGGTCGGGGCGGGACTATCGGCTCGCCCGGGACGGTCCGACCTGCCCACGCGTGAGGCGCCCACGCGGCGCATGCTGGGCGACGCAGGCCTGCCCGTCGCCCCAGGAGGAGCCGTGCGTCCACGCCGATGCCGTTCGGGTGCGTTCCCGGTCACGCCGCCTGTGGTGCTGGCCGCGATCGGTGCGGTGCTGCTCGCTGTGCTGCTGGTGCTCGGGTCGGGGACCGTCACGGCATCACCCCTCGCGGAGGCCGACGACCGGGGCGAGGCCGACGACCGGGGCGCGGCCGACGACCGGGGCGCGACTGACGACCGGGGCGCGGCCGACGACCGGGGCGCGACCGACGACCGTGAGGAGGCTGACGACCGGGGCGCGACTGACGACGACGAGGTGACGCTCGACTACTTCTACGGCGAGGGCTGTCCGTTCTGCGATCTGCAGGCCGAGTACCTCGACGACCTCGCCGAGCGGCACCCCGACCTCACCATCCGCCGCTTCGAGGTGTGGGGTGACGCCGACAACCAGCAGGTGATGACCGAGACGCTGCGCGCCCGCGGGGTGGAGCCCACCGGGGTGCCGGCCACCGTGCTCGGGGAGCGGGTGTGGGTCGGGTTCAACGACCAGATCGCCGGACAGATCGACCGGGCGGTCGCCGCTGCGCTCGACGACCCCGACGACGTGGATCCGACCAGACCCGCCGAGGAGACGGGCAGCGTGATCGATCTGCCGCTGATCGGGGAGGTCGATCTCGCCGCCCAGCCACTGCTGGCCGCCACCGCCCTGATCGCGCTGGTCGACGGGTTCAATCCGTGCTCGCTGTGGGTGCTGACCGTGCTGCTGGCGATGGTGCTCAACGTCGGGGCGAGCCGGGGGCGGATCTTCGCGGTCGGACTGACCTTCCTGGTCGTCACGGCCAGCATCTACGGGGTGTTCATCGCGGGGCTGTTCTCGATCTTCGGCGTGGTCGGCATCGTCTCGGGGGTCGCCATCGGGGTGGGCCTGCTCGCGGTGGCGTTCGGGGCGATCAACGTCAAGGACTACCTGCGCTACAAGCAGGGCGTGTCGTTGACGATCCCCGACCGCTTCAAGCCGGGCATCTACCGCAAGGGCCGCGCGGTGCGCGACCCCACCCGTTCGCTGCCCGCCGTGCTGGGGTTGACCGTGGCCATGGCCGCCGGTGTGGCGATCGTCGAACTGCCCTGCACCGCCGGGTTCCCCGTCATCTGGACGGGACTGGTCACCACCCAGGGCGTGGCCGGCGCTGAGTTCGCCGCCCTGCTCGGGGTGTACCTGCTGGTCTACCTGCTGCTCGAGCTCGCCGTGTTCACGCTCGCGGTGCTCACCCTGCAGCTGGGCAGCTTCCAGGAGCGTCAGGGCCGCATCCTCAAGCTGGTGGGGGGCGTGGTCATGATCACGCTGGGGGCCGTGCTGATCATCGACCCCGACGTGATGGACAGCTTCGTGGGCTCCACGGCCGTGGTGCTGGGGTCGGTGGGGCTGGCGGTGGTGCTGCTGGTCGTGCACCGGCGGCTGCTGCCGCGCCTGGGCATCCACCTCGGCGACGAGCAACTGCTCGCCGAGCGGGCACGCGAGCACGCCCGGCAGCCCTCCGAGGTCTCCTGATCGGCGGTCGACAGCGGTTCCCGGGTTTCGGGACCCGACCGCGGTAGGGTCGCTCCAACTCTGCTGAGACGTCGATGAAGAGGTCAGCCCTGGTGCACGAACGACCTATCGAGCCCGTGACCGGTCCCGAGTCGCTCTGCGCGCCGGTCCCGCGCCCACCGACCCCCGGTCCGCGTCTGGTCGCGCTGGCCCACCCAGCCCGGCGTCGTCCGACCGGCGGACGACTGACCGCCACGCCGCGCACCGCACGAGTCTGGAGCTGCCGATGACCCCGCCCCACACCGCCGGGGTGAGCGGCGCCGGTCGCCCCCTGAACGCCGACGCCGGCCCGGCCCTGCGCACCTACGTGCTGGACACCTCCGTGCTGCTGGCCGATCCGACCGCGCTCAGCCGGTTCGACGAGCACGCGGTGGTACTGCCGATCGTGGTGCTGCTCGAACTCGAGGACAAGCGCCACCACCCGGAACTGGGCTGGGCTGCACGGAGCACGCTGCGCACCCTCGAGCAACTGCGCGTGACCCACGGCATGCTCACCGAGCCGATCCCGGTCAACGACGCCGGGGGCAGTGTGCGCGTGGAACTCAACCACCAGGACACGGCCACGCTGCCCGAGGCCCTGCGTGGCGGCACCAACGACGACCGCATTCTCGCGGTCGCCCGCAACCTCGCCGACGACGGCGCGGCGGTCACGCTGGTCACCAAGGACCTGCCACTGCGCCTGCGGGCCTCGATCGCCGGTTTGGCGGCCGAGGAGTACCGCAACGAGCAGCTGCCCAGTGATCCGTGGTCGGGGATCGTGCGCCTCGAGCTGCCCAGTGAGCAGCTCGAACTGCTCTACCGTGAGGGTGGGATCGACCGTGAGGCACTGCCCGACGACGTGCCCGTCAACGCCGGGCTGATCCTGACCGCGGGACCGACCTCCGCGCTCGCCCGGCTGCACCCCGACGGGCTGGTCCGACCGCTGACCACCGACTCGGTGCTCGGGCTGACCGGCCGCTCGGCCGCTCAGCGCCTGGCGATCGACCTGCTCGGCGACCCCGAGGTCGGCATCGTCAGCCTCGGCGGCAACGCCGGCACCGGCAAGTCCGTGCTGGCGCTGGCGGCCGGGCTCGACGCGGTGGTCCGACGTGGTACCCACCGTCGGGTGATCGTGTTCCGGCCGCTGTATGCGGTCGGAGGCCAGGACCTCGGCTACCTGCCGGGCACCGAGGCCGAGAAGATGCAGCCCTGGGCGGCGGCGGTGACCGATGCACTCGAGGCGGTCTGCGATCCAGACCTGGTGCGCAGCGTGCGCTCCCGCGGTCTGCTCGAGGTGCTGCCCCTGACCTACATCCGGGGTCGCAGCCTCACCGACACCTACGTGATCATCGACGAGGCCCAGAACCTCGAACGCGGTGTGCTCTTGACGGCGCTCAGCCGGCTGGGCCAGGGCAGCCGGGCGGTGCTGACCCACGACATCGCCCAGCGCGACAACCTGCGGGTCGGACGCTACGACGGCATCGCCAGCGTCATTGCCGCACTGCGCGGCAATGCGCTGTTCGGTCACGTCACCCTGACCCGCTCCGAACGCAGTGCGGTCTCGGCGCTCATCGGCGAGGTCATCGAGGGCCGCGTGCGCTGAGCGGCCGGTCGGCGCACCCCGAGCAGCAGGGAGGCTGATGCGCTCCGTGATCGGATGGTGGGCGGCGGCGCTGCTCGCGTTGGCGGGCTTCACCGCGCTGGCGGTGGTCGTGACGCCGGGTCTGCTGGCGGTGGCCGCCGGCTCCACGGTGGCGAAGTCGGTGACACATCCGGCCGCCGACCGGATCGCCGCCGCGTTGCAGTCGGCGCCCGAGCCACAACCCACGCCCGACCTGGACCCAGAGCCCGACCTGGACCCAGAGCCCGAACCCGCGCCAGATCCGGAGCCCGAACTGCCGCCCGGACCGCCGTCGGACGAGGTGACCCTGGTACGGGTAGCCACGATCGAGGGGGATCTCGCACCCAAGTCGGTGGTCAGCACCCAAACCGGGCTGTTCCTCGCCCAGAACATGATGTACCGCCACACCATCAGCGTCTACAACCGCGACCGCGAGTTGATGCGCACCATCCCGGACACGGTCGTGCTCGAAGACTTCGGACTCGCGGGTCCCGGCCAGCCCGTGCGCGGCAGCCCGGTGGAGGCCGCCGTCAGCCCCGATGGCCGCCACGCCTACGTGTCGAACTATCGAATGTACGGCCCCGGCTACGACCGGCCTGGTGGCGACACCTGCTCTCCGGCGGACAACGTCGACGAGAGCACCGTGTACCGCCTCGACCTCGACACGCTCGAGATCGACCAGGTCATCGAGGTCGGGGCGATCCCCAAGTTCGTGGCGGTGTCGCCCGACGGTCGCTTCGTGCTGGTAACCAACTGGTGCAGTGACGATCTGAGCATCATCGACGCCGAACTCGGCCGGGAGGTCGCCCGGCTCGACATCGGCCGCTACCCCCGGGGCATCGCCATCACCCCCGACAGCCGCGTGGCGTACGTGGCGGTGATGGGTGGCTCGCACGTGGTCGAGGTCGATATCGAGCAGCAGACCACCACGACCATCGAGGACATCGGTCGCGGCCCCCGTCACCTGGTGCTCAGCCCCGACGGGCGCAAGCTGTTCGCGACGCTCAACGCCGAGGGCGTGGTGGTCCGCCTCGACCTCGACTCCGGTACGCGCGAGCGGATCACGACCGGTACGGCGCCGCGTTCGATGGAGATCGCCCCTGACGGGCGCACGCTGGACGTCGTGAACTACCGCTCCGACACGCTCAGCGTCGTGCGTACCGAAGATCTCGCGGTCCTGCAGACCCTGGCGACCGACGACCGGCCGATCGGGGTCACCGTCGACCGCTCCACCGGCGAGGTGTGGGTCGCGAGCTATTCGGGCCGACTCGCGGTGTTCGACACGGAGTAGAGTCGGCCGGGACGCCGAGGTAGGGTCGGCCGGGACGCCGAGGTAGGGTCGGCCGGGACGCCGAGGTAGGGTCGGCCGGGACGCCGGGCTGGGACCAACGGCCCTTGCGCCGGACGTCCGCGGGTTCGCTCGACGGCAGGCCCCGGCGGTACGATCCCGTTCGCCCACCACCCTCCCCTCCCCGAGGAGTTCTCCGTGCGTCGCGCCACGCTCGGCCTCGTCGCCGCCACCGCCCTGGTCCTGTCCGCCTGCGCGACCGTGCCCGACGGTGCGATCGATGCGGAGGCCCTGGCCTGCCCACCGGGTACCGAGGGGTGTGACGAAGTGCTGCCGATCGGTCCCGGTGGGGAACTGATCGTGGAGGGCGGCAACTTCTGGTTCGACGTCACCGACGGCGTGCCGATCACCGGTGACATCGAGGTGACGCTGATCAACGTCAGCGACGCGTTCCACAACTTCGAGGTGCTCGGGGCGGCCGAGGGCTCCGAGATCATCGACGCCGACGCCTTCGAGGAGGGCGTGGGGACCGTCAAGCTCTTCCCCGGCACCTGGACCGTGATCTGCAACGTCCCGGGCCACCGTCAGGCCGGCATGGAGTTCCAGCTCACCGTCTTCGCCGACGAGGCCGAGGCCGAACTCGCCGAGGAGGCCGGCGAGCTTCCGGGCATGCTCAGCCAGCGCGAGACCTGAGGCGGCCTCGCTGCTCAGCGCGACCACCACCCACCACAGCAGCGCGCTGACCGGCGGCACCAGCAGCGTGGTCACCGGGCGGGTGCGATGCCCGCGCCAGATTGCGACGGCCCCCGCAGCCCAGCCGGTCAGCAGCACGGCCGCCGCCCACCCGGGCACGATCCGCCCGACCGGCAGCACGAAGGCCGCAAGCGCCAGGTGCATGCCGCCCGCCGCGATCAGGGAAACCTTGGCGCTGAGCCCGGCTGCTGCCGCGCGCAACGCTTCGTCGCCGCCCGTCGGGGGGAGGTCGGGACCCTCGCCGGGCGTCGGGCTCACCGGATCCGCTGGTCGAGGTCGGTGGGCCGCACCAGCATCGGCCCACCGGTTCCTTCGAGGCGGAAGGCCCGCCCCCACGCCGGTTCGGCCCGCGGCGGGCCGGACGCGGCCACGGGCGTGAGCGCGAGCACCAGGGCAGCGAGTTCTTCGGGCCCGGGCTGCCCGCCGTGCACGATGCGTAGGTCCACGCTGCCGGTCGGGGCCGAG
>SLLJ01000191.1 GCA_007134165.1 Nitriliruptoraceae bacterium
CCTCCTCGAGGTCCAGCGCCCGGGCGATGAAGGAGGCCATCTGACCACGCGTCACCGACAGCGACGGACGGAACGAGTTGTCCTCGAACCCGACCGTGATCCCCTGCTCGGCGACCCAGCGGATGCCGGGTTCGTGCACGAAGCCCTCGGGAACGTCCCACAGCAGCGGACGGCCGTCCTCGCCGTACCCGTTGCCGTCGGCGAACCCGGCCTGCGGGGCGCTGAGCGCGACCAGCAGGAGCGCGGTGAGGATGGCCGTAGCGCTCGTGAGGCGCATGGGAACTCCGTGGTGGGTGGTTGCCTCCCGCCAGCGAGCGGTACCCGAGGGGAGGAAGGCGATCTGGAGCCTGCCGATCAGCTCGGGCGGGACTTCTCGAGGCGCCGCTTGAAACGGTCGACGCGCCCACCGGTGTCAACGAGCTTCTGCTTGCCGGTGTAGAAGGGGTGGCACAGGTTGCACAGTTCGACGGAGATGCGGTCGACGGTCGCGCGAGTCTCGAACACGCTGCCGCACGAACAGGTGACGGTGGCGACCTGGTAGGTGGGGTGGATGCCCTGCTTCATGAGAATGAGCCTCCGAACGGCGCAGGCCGCGGATGTGCGGCGGCCTCGGGACGACAAGACGAGAAGCGCGCGTAACGTTGGCGCGCGGCGAGTAAAGGGTACCAGAGCACCCTCCAGCCGTCCCTCCGCGGCCATCACCGAGCGCTGCCCGGCGCCGCCACAACCTCTGACGATCAGGGGGTGACCGATCCGAGGCGCACCCACTGATCGACCACCGCAGGGTCTCCCGAGCGGTGCAGCGAGGCTGCCTCGGGCGCGTCGCGGCGTCCCGTCCCGACCGCGAGTAGCTGCCCCGCATCGAGGCGGATCGCCGCCGTTGGGGCCGCAATCGCGGCCGGCGAACCGGCGTCGGGCGGCACCATGCCGGGCGGCTGCGCGTCGGGATCGAGACGGTGGAGCGCAGCCTGCGCCAGATCGAGCAGCACGCGGGTGTACCCGACCACCTCGACGTCCAGGACGACGTCGTCACCGAGCCGCCCGGGCAGCACCTTGGCCCAGGCGCGCAGCACCTGCTCGACCGCGATGTCGACGTGGGGGCCCTGAAGGCCTCCGGGACGCCCGAGCGCCCGACGGATGTCCTGCTCGTGGCAGGTCAGGTCGAACACGCGGGTGCGCAGCATCTGCGAGGCCTTCATGCGCATGCCGGCCGGTCCGTCCAACGGCTCGCGCAGCGTGGCCGGGTCCAGCGCCTCGAGCATGGCCAGCCGCCGCGCGAAGGTGTCTCGCGCTTCGTCGAGGCGCGCTTGCGCCGAGAGGCGCCGACGTGCCTCGACGGCCAGCTCGGTCGCGCGGTCGAAGTCCGTGACGACGTGGTCGAGCCCTGCCGGCAGCTCGACGTCGTCGGGTGGGTCGCCGAGCATGGCGCGCTCGATACCCACCAGGTGCGAGAGCTGGTCGCGCACGTCCCATCCGGGACAGCCGGTCGGGGTGGACCAGCCGAGCTCGTCGAGGTCGTCGACCGCTTCCAGGACGCCGTCGAAGACGGCACGGTGGGCAGCGACGATCGTGGCGGCGAGCTGTTCGGACATGGTCGGCTCCGATCGGGCCGGACGGATCGTGCACCAGGATCCCCCGAGGGAGGTGGCACCGCCCTCAGCGGGCCATGGCACACTACCGCTCCAAGTCCCCGCCGCCTCGAGGTGGCGAAGGGCACTGATCCCAGGAGAGCGACACATGTCTGCCTACGCCCCCGTCACCCCCATCGCGCAGGCTCCGCCGGAGGTGCGCTCGACCTACATGACCGCGGTCTACGTCCGGCTGCTGTTCGGCATCGCCGCGTTCATCCTCAGCTCGTGGTGGCTGTTCACCACCGGGCTGGCCGAATCGATCGCCACCTTTGTGCTGAACACCAGCTGGTTGCTGATCCTCGGCGGGTTCATGATCGTGTCGTGGATGGCCACGAGCCTGGTCATGCGGATGCAGGGCGCCGGCGCGCAGTACGGGGCGTACGCGGTGATCGTCGCGGCCAACGTGCTGCTGTTCGCCACCCCCCTGTGGCTGGCCGCGGAGTTCGCACCCGGATCGATCGAGTTGGCGGCCCAGACCTCGGTGGCGGCCTTCGCGGTCCTGTCGTTCATCGCGATCCGCACCAGCAAGGACTTCAGCTTCCTGCGCGGCTTCCTGATGTGGGGCGGGTTCCTGGCGCTGGGGCTGATCGTTCTGGGCACGCTGACCAGCTTCAACCTCGGGCTGTGGTTCACCATCGGCATGATCGGCTTCGCGGGCGCCGCGATCCTCTACGACACCCAGAAGATCTACCGCACCTTCCCGGTCGGCACCGAGACCATCGCCGCGATCCACCTGTTCTCCTCGATCGCGCTGCTGTTCTGGTACGTGCTGCAGCTGTTCATGAGCCGCAACTGACCCGTCGAGCTCGCGTGCGACCTCGGGCGCCGGGTGCCGGTGAGGCCACCCGGCGCCCGCCGCCATGACTACAGGTTGGACTTGGCGACCAGCGCGAGGAACTGCGCGTTGTCGCGGGTGGCGCCGAGCTTGTCCATCAGCAGGCTCAGGCCCGCCTCGGTGTCCATGGTGGTGAGCAGCCGGCGCAGCTTCCAGACCGTCTCGAGGTCGTCCTCGCCGAGCAGCAGTTCCTCGCGGCGGGTGCCGGAGGCGGCGATGTCCAACGCCGGGAACAGCCGCTTCTGCTCCATGCGGCGATCCAGGCGCAGCTCCATGTTGCCGGTGCCCTTGAACTCCTCGAAGATCACCTCGTCCATCTTCGAGCCGGTCTCGATCAGCGCGGTGGCGATGATCGTGAGGCTGCCGCCATCCTCGATGTTGCGGGCGGCACCGAAGAAGCGCTTGGGAGGGGCGAGGGCGGCAGCGTCGAGCCCGCCCGACAGGATCCGCCCGGTGGTCGGCGCCGAGAGGTTGTAGGCCCGGGCCAGCCGGGTGATGGAGTCGAGCAGGATCACCACGTCCCGGCCCCGCTCCACCAGCCGCTTGGCGCGCTCGATGGTGAGCTCGGCGACCTGGGTGTGGTCCTCGGCGGGCCGGTCGAAGGTGGAGGAGACCACCTCGCCGGAGGTGGAGCGCTCGAAGTCGGTCACCTCCTCGGGACGCTCATCGACGAGCAGGACCATCAGGTGCACGTCGGGGGCGTTGTGCTCGATGGCGTGGGCGAGCTGCTTGAGCACCGTGGTCTTGCCGGCCTTGGGCGGCGAGACCAGCAGGCCGCGTTGGCCCTTGCCGATCGGCGCCATGAGGTCGACCAGCCGCATCGACATCGGCGTGCCAGGACCGGTCTCCAGCGGCAGGCGCTGATCGGGGTGCAGCGGCGTGAGGTCCCGGAAGTCGGTGCGCTGGCCACGCTGGTCACCGACGGGCTCACCTTCGATGGTGTCGACCCGAGCGAGTGCGGGGAACTTGTCGCTGTTCTTGTTGCGCCGGATCGGGCCGGCGACCTTGTCGCCGCGGCGCAGCTCGAAGCGGCGCACGAACGACTGCGAGACGTAGACGTCCCTGCTGCCGGCGAAGTAGCCGGTGACCCGCAGGAAGCCATAGCCCTCGGGCAGCAGGTCGAGCACGCCCTCGCGCACCTCGGCGTCGTCACCGCCGTTGTGTTGGTGCTGGGTGCCGGCGCCGCCGCGGCTCTTGCGCCGCCGTTCACGCTTGGCGCGGGCGCGCGCGTCCTGCCCGTCGTCGCTACCGGCCGCCCCCTCAGCGTCGGATCCGTCCTCGCCCTCGTCGCGGGCCCCATCCGGCGGAGCGGCCCGGACCTCGGGCTCGTCGCCGGCCGCCGCCTGCTCCTCGTCGCGACGCCTGGCCCGCGCCCGCTGGCGGGGCGCGGGCACCTCACCGTCGCGGGCCTGGTGCCTGCCGTTGTCGGAGGCCTCGGCGTCGCTCTGCTCAGTCGTCGGCTGCGTGGTCTCGGGCTGGTCCGGCGCCGCCCCACCGTCGGACGACTGGTCGTCGGCATCCGACGTGTCGGCCCCGGCCGATGCCTCCCCGTCCGACGCGTCCGACGCGTCCGACGCCGGGTCCGTCGCAGCGGAGCTGGCGGCCGCTCCGGCCTCGAGGATCAGGTCGATGAGATCGGCCTTGCGGATGCGCTGGTAGCCGCGAAGCTCGAGGGTCGAGGCGATCTCACGTAGCTCGGCGAGCGACTTGCGCTGGAGCAGCGAGCGGTCCATGACGGTCTCCGTCCCGCGACGGCGCAGCGGCCGACGCGTGGGGCGTGCGAGGTGTGGGCGGGGGTCGGACCGCGCGTGGCTCACCAGGGAACGTGAGGTTCGTTGCGAACCGTGCGGAACTCCCCGAGACGTGGCCTGCGACCGATCGGCGCGGCGACGCTGAGCATCATACTCGCTGCCCCGGGCACTGTACGCACCCGCCGGAGCCGGCCAGAGCGCAGCCGTCCTCGGGGCAGGCCAGGGCGCCCGACAGCTCGAAGCGGCACGTCTCGAGGGCGAAGCCGTGGTCCGCGCCGACGCGACGTACGGTGTCGAGCGCGGCCCGGTCGCCGTCGGTGAGTACGCCGGCCACGCTCGGGCCCGCGCCCGACAGCCAGACGTGCACCCCGGCTGCGCGCAGCTGACCGACCACCGCCGCCGTGCCCGGCATCATCGCAAGGCGGGTGGGCTCATGCAGCCGGTCGCCGCTGGCGGCCGGGGCCACCGGCCAGGCGCCGAGCAGCCCGGCGAGCACGTGGCCGGCGCGACCGGCCTGGGTGACGAGCTCCTCCCGATCGAAGGAGTCGGACAGCACCGCCCGGGCGGAGTCGGTGCCCTGCCGGGTCGCGGGCACCAGCAGCACCGGGCGGAGGTGCGGGGCCGGGTTGCGCCGGCGGATCACCAGCTCACCGTCGTCGCCACGGGCGCAGGCGACCACCCCGCCGAGCAACGCGGGTGCGACGTTGTCGGGATGCCCTTCGATCGCATCGACCAGCCGCACCAGTTCGCGATCGCCGACCTCGGCGTCGGTCAGCGCCCGGCCGAGCACGACCCCGGCCACGATCGCCGCCGAGGACGAGCCCATCCCCCGCTCGACCGGGATCTGGGTGGTGGTCGCCAGCGCCACGTCGGGCACCGGCAGGTCCCAGGCGTCGCAGAAGCTGACCAGCGAGCGCCAGATGAGGTTGTCGTCGCCGGTTGGCAGCCCCGCCGCCCCGTCGCCGAGGTGCCGCACCCGGGGTTCACCCGGCCGGCGGGGCAGCGAACGCACCGCGAGGTAGCGGTCCACGGCCAGGCCGAACGCATCGAAGCCCGGGCCGAGGTTGGCGCTGGTCGCCGGCACCTGCACGCGGTGGTGTCGGACGTCGGGCACGCCGCAGGGCTCCAGGTCGGGGGCGGGCGTGAGCGTAGCCAGGCGCCCGACCGACCCGACGCGGGTGGTCGTGAGCATCGAGAGGCAAGGCAACCGTTGACGGACCTCGTCACGCCCGCGATGCTTCCCGACACGCCGGGGTTCTGCGCGCATCCCCGACCAGCCAATGCAGACACGCCAGATGGAGCAAGGGAGCCCGCATGGCGATGGGTTGGCACGTCTGCGTGTATCGACAGCTCAGCGACCGGCAGCGCCCGGCGGCTGAAGGCGACCCGAGGGGCGCTCGCCTTGCCGTCTGGCAAGCCCGCGTCGATGGGCTCGACTGGCTGCAGGGCCTCGTCGAGTCGGGCGACGCGGTCCACCTCGCCGACAACGGGGGCTACCCAGTCCGCTACACCGTACGAGCCGATGCGGCGATTCCCATCGTCCTGGACGGGCCGCCTCAGGCACGGACGAATTGGGTCGCAGACCCGACCGACGTCATCATCGACACCGACCGCTGGCCCGGGAAGACCACGATCGACCAGCGAGCGATCGAGGCGTGCCAGCCGGGCGAGTGGCTCCAGGTCGAAGCCTGGGACGAGTCGTGAGCCGCACCTGGCCCTCACCCCGGATCGAGCCCGCCGGTCGCCCGCCGGCCGCCCGGCTCAGGCCAGATCGAGCGCGGCGGCGGCCTCGTGCAGGTCGGCGGGGATGGTGATCGGCTCGGCGGCCCCGGCGATCGCCCACTCGGGATCCTTGAGCCCGTGCCCGGTGAGCACGCACACCACCACCTGGTCGGGCTCGAGCTCACCATCCTCGTGCAGCGCGAGCAGCCCGGCCACCGAGGAGGCCGAGGCCATCTCGGCGAACACCCCATGCCGGGCGATGAGCCGGAAGGCGGCCAGGATCTGCCGGTCGGTGACCGCACGGATCGATCCGCCGGACTCCTCAGCGGCGGCCGCGGCCTGGTCCCAGGAGGCCGGGTTGCCGATCCGGATGGCGGTGGCGATGGTCTGGGGTTTCTCGACCGGGTGGCCGAGCACGATCGGGGCGGCGCCGGCCGCCTGGTAGCCGCGCATCACCGGCAGGTGGCCGGCCAGCCCGTCGGCGGCGTACTCGCGGTAGCCGCGCCAGTAGGCGGTGATGTTGCCGGCGTTGCCCACCGGCATGACGTGCAGGTCGGGGGCGCGACCGAGCTGGTCGACGATCTCCCACGCGCCGGTGCGCTGCCCGTCGATGCGGTAGGGATTGACCGAGTTGACCAGCTCCACCGGGTACTGCTCGGCGAGCTGGCGGCAGATCGTCAACGCCTGGTCGAAGTTGCCGTCGATCTGGATCACCCGGGCATCGTGCACCAGCGCCTGGGCGAGCTTGCC
>SLLJ01000366.1 GCA_007134165.1 Nitriliruptoraceae bacterium
CCGGCAAGGCGGACGCGTTCGCCACCGCCTACCTCGACTTCCGCCGTGATCAGGCCGTCGACGACATCCTCGCCGCTCGGGCCAACATCGACGAGCGGGCCGCTGGGTTGCGCGCACAGATTGCCGAAGTCGACGCGGTGCTCGACGAGACGACCGCCGCCGACGAAATCGAAGCACTCGAGATCCAGCGCGACGCCCTGCTCGCCCAGCTCGGCCAGGTCATCGCGCAGGGCTCGGATCTGGGGGTGACCGGCGAGGACGTCACCGGCGGCGGGGTCATCCTCACCCCTGCGGAGGTCCCGGAGTCTCCCGTCGCCCCTCGGCCGCTGCGTACCGGGGCGCTGGCGCTGGTGCTCGGGCTGCTGCTCGGGGTCGGGTTCGCGTTCCTGCGCGACCACCTCGACGACGTCGTGCGCGACGAGGCCGACTTCCGGCGCTCCGCCGGGGGACGGCCCGTGCTCGGTCGGATCCCGCACTGGCAGCCGGAGTCCGGCGACACCGACCGGGTGGCCACGGTCGTGGAACCGGCGTCCATGGCCGCCGAGTCGTACCGGGAACTCTCCGCCGGGGTGCGCTTCCTGCTTGTCGCGCAGGCCGCCGAACGGGGCAACGGCTCCGGTGCTGCGGCCCCGGCCGAACTCGACGGCGGCCACACCCCGGGTGAGCCCGGTGGCGCGCAGGGGCCGGACCGGTCGTCGGGCATCGACGGCTCACTGGGGTGGGACATGCCGGTGGCACTTCCCGCCTCGCGCGGGACCCGCATGGGCCGCTCGATCATGGTGGTCTCGGCCAGCGCGGGCGAGGGCAAGTCCTCCACGGCCGCGAACCTGGCGGTCGCGGCCGCGAAGGTGGGCATGGTCACGGTGCTGGTTGACGCCGACCTGCGTCGGGCCACGCTGCACCGACGCTTCGGCTTCCCACGGGTCACGGGCCTGTGTGACGTGCTGCTGGGCGACGGCACCATCTCCGACCATGCGCTGGAGGTCGGCATCGAGGACCTGCTGCTGCTACCCGCGGGCACGATCCCACCCAACCCCACTGAGCTACTGGCCTCGTCACGGATGGACCTGGTGAGCCAGGCATTGCAGGGGCACGCCGACCTGGTGATCTACGACACCCCGGCGTCGCTGGCCGTACCGGACACGCTGGAGCTCGGGCGCTACGTCGACCTCGCGATCCTGGTGGGACGTGCCGGTTCGACCTCCCGCCGGCAGCTCGCGGCGGCCATCGAGCGGCTCGAACAGGTCGGTACCAACGTGGCCGGTCTGGTGCTCAACGACGTCGACTCGCGCAGCGAGGGCTACTACTACAGCTACTACTACCGCCGCGACGACGAAGCGGTGCTGCGGCCAGAAGCGTCGCGGCGGGCGCAGCGCAAGGCGCGGCGTGCGGCCAAGCGCGGTCGCGGCCAGGACACTTCGGAGCCGACGGCGGCGCCGGCGGCTGGGGACGGGTCGCAGGTCGGGTCCGGGCCGGCGGCTGGGGACGGGTCGCAGGTCGGGTCCGGGCCTGAGGCCGCGGCCGGAAGTCAGTCCGGAGGCCAGTCGGCGTCCCGGCCGAAGAGTGGTTCGGGGTCCGGGTCTGGGTCCGGGTCGAAGGGTGGTTCGGGGTCGACGGGTGGTTCGGGGTCGACGGGTGGTTCGAGGTCCGGGTCGAAGGGTGGTTCGGGGTCGACGGGTGGTTCGGGGTCCGGGTCTGGGTCCGGGTCTCGCTCGACAGGTGGGTCTGGGTCCGGGCCTGGGTCTCGGTCGACGGGTGGGTCTGGGTCTCGTTCGACGGGTGGGTCCGGGACGGGATCAGCTGGTGGCCCGTCGGGGGAGGTTTCCCCGACCGACGGCGCCTCCGGTGGCGAGCCGCTCGCCCGTTCGCCGTTCATCGTCCCGATGCCAACCGACGGCGGAAGCAACCGACCCTCGTCCCCGCACGTACGCACCATCCCTGCCTCTGAGCGCACCATCCCGGCCCCTGAGCGTGCCACCGCGCCGGACACCACCCCACCGTCAGCACCGCAAGGCGAGGGCCGCTCCCGATCGCGTGGGCAGAACCGCGGACGACGCGAGCCGAGCAATCCCGACCCGTCCCGCGCCGACGACCAGACGTCCTGACACGCACGCCGGCGTGAGCGTCGCGCCGACGTGAGCGTCACGCCAGTGGGTGTCCGTCGGCGGTGGGAGCCGGACCCAGCAGCGCCTCGGAAACGGTCATCAGCAGGCCGGCGATCCGGTTGGCCATCACCACATAGTGCTCGTAGGCGCGGCCGTACGGGTCGTCCACATCCTGTTCGCCGGTGGCTGCGCTGAACGGTCGTGTGCGGTGCGCGGCCCGGATGGCGTCGTCGAAGCGTGCGGGCAGGTGCGCGGGCAGGTCTGCGAGTTCAGCGCTGTCGAGCAGGCGGGCCAGCTCCGGCAGGGTGAAGCAGCGGGTCCCGATGCCCCGTCCCCGGGCGCTGCAGTGGTCGCGCTGCCGTTCGGTCATCGTGACCACCAGGTCGCTGGTTGCCAGCAGTTCGTCGGTGACCGGCTGCGAACGGTGCTCCTCGAGTGCCAGCCCCCAACGCCGGGCGATCTCGACCGTGGGTTCGGCGGCGGGGTCGTCCCTGCGTGTCGCGATCCCGGCAGAGCACACTTCGATGTGGGCGTCGAGGCCACGCAGCCGCACGTGCCCGCCGAGCACCGCGGCCACCAGCGGGCTGCGGGCGATGTTGGCGGTGCACACCACGAGGACCTGGCGGTGCCCGTCGTTGGTCGATGTGCGCATGGGCAGGCTTTCGGGGATTCGACGAGCGTAGAACGCAGCGTCGGGGCGTCGCGGTCGGTGTGCGGTGGGAACCTCGCCCACGGCCGGATCACGACTCACCGCGAACGGGCGCGCACGGTTGAGCGATCCCTGCGTCGGCGGGGCTGAGGGTCACGAGGAGCAACCGTGGCAGTTGTGTCCTGCGTTTCGAGGCTTCGGGGCCTCGAAATGCAGGACCCAACAGGTTCGCGCCGTTCGGCGGATGGTTCGCGCCGGGGTGCGGTGGCGGGGCGTGCGCCTGGAACGTTTCCGGCTCCGACGCTTCGTCAGGCAAGGTTCAGCCCCTACCCTGCCTTCGGCAGCCGATCCGGGACCTGGCCGGCCGGGGAGACGACGATGCCACGCACCAGACGAAGTGGCAAGCCGGCAGTGGACGTCGACGCCGTGGTGATCGGGGCGGGTCCGGCGGGGCTGGCCTCAGCGCGATCGCTGCGTCGCCGGGGCCTGGAGTACCGCCAGTTCGAGAAGGGTTCGATGGTCGGGGGGCTGTGGCAGATCGACAACGACAACGGCGCGGCAGCCGCCTACCGGACCCTGCACCTCAACACCTCGCGGCACCGCACCCAGTTCCGGTCCGACCCGATGCCCGAGCACTGGCCCGACTACCCGTCGCACGAGTTGATGGCCCGCTACTTCGAGGACGTCGCCGACCGGCATGGGCTGACGCAACAGATCACGTTCAATGCGGAGGTCACCGCCGTCGAGCCCCGACCCTGCGACGGTGCCCCCGGCCGTGCTGGCTGGCGGGTCACCGCCGCCGGCGGGGAGCAGGTGACCACTGGCGCGGTACTGGTGGCCAACGGCCACCATGCGGTACCCAAGGTCGCCGTGCTGCCCGGCAGCTTCGACGGCGAGCGCTTCCATTCCCATGCCTACCGTGACCCGGAGGTGTTCGCCGGCAAGCGGGTCCTGGTCATCGGTGTGGGCAACTCCGGGATGGACATCGCCTGCGACGCCGCACTGCTGGCCGAGCACGTGCTGCTGTCCACCCGCCACGGGGTGCACGTGCTGCCCAAGTATGCGTTCGGTCGGCCCATCGACCACCTGTCGTTGCCCGCCGGCGCCTACCTGCCCTTCCGCGCCGAGCGGGCGCTGTACGAGCTGATCGTTCGCCTGGTCGTGGGTCGTCCTGAGGACCGCGGCCTGCCCACTCCCGACCACCGGCTGCTCGAGGCGCATCCGACGGCCTCCGCCCAGCTCTACGACCGGGTCGGGCACGGAGACATCGAGGTTGTGGGTGACGTCACCGAACTCGACGGCGGCCACGTGCGTTTCGCTGACGGTCGCCGCGAGCCCGTCGACCTGATCGTGGATGCCACCGGGTACGAGGTGACCCTGCCGTTCCTCGCACCGGAGGTGCTTGCGGTCGAGGCCAACCGTCTCGAGCTCTACCAGCGGGTGGTGCCCCCCGGGCGTCCCGGGTTGTACCTCGTTGGCTTCGTGCAGAGCGTCGGTGCCAACATCGCGCTGATGGAGCACCAAGCTGAGTGGATTGCGGAGCTGATCACCGGCCGGTGCGTGTTGCCGCCGGTGGACCAGATGCGGGCCTGGATCGCTGCAGACCGCCAACAGCTGGCCGCGCGCTATCTGCGCTCCGAGCGGCACACGATGCAGGTGGACTACTGGCGCTACCTGCGCGCCATCGCCATCGAGCGGGCCCGTCGGCGCAACCCCGTGGCCCGCGCGGTGCAGCAGACCCTGGTCCCGACCCGCGTGCTGCGCTCCCGGAGCGGCTGAGCCGCGGCAACGGGTCGACGTACGTGTCCGCTCACTCGTCGGCACGAGCGCTCACCACGCGTGGCTGGTGACCACGCGGTCGCCGGCGCGGCGGCGGCCCGGTGCCGGGCGGCGGCCTGGACGCCGGGTGTTGGCGTGGACGCCGGGCGGTGGCGTGGACGCCGGGCGGTGGCGTGGACGCCGGGCGGTTGTGGTCAGCAGGCACGGTGCACGCTGACGGCCGCCAGCGTGGCGACGGCCTCGCGGCCGTAGGCCCAGATTCGCAGCGGCGGCGGGTCAGGGTCCGTCGCGCCGAGCACCACCACCTGGTCCAGGCACTGCCGCATGAGCAGGCGGGTTCGTCCCACGTGGAAGCGGGTGGTGGTCACCACGACCTGCTCCCAGCCGTGGGTCTCGGCCAGCGCCGCGACCATGCGGGCCTCGCCGCGGGTCGCGTCGGGCTCGGGCAGTTCGCACCGGACCGGTTCGTCGCAGGTCAACCCGGCCCTCCAGCCCTGCAGGATCGCACCCGAGGAGAGCACCAGCGGCACCTCGTACTGCTCGGCCAGTTCGCGGCCCAGGGCGACCCGCTCGCCGTCCCCACCGCCGAGCACCACGACCACGTCGGCAACCACCACCTCGTCGTCGCCGATCGACCGCAGCCAGGACAGGCCGCTACCCAGCGCAGCCACGAGCACGGCGGCGACCACCGTCCAGGCAACGACACGTTCCCAGCATCGGGCAGGTGATCGCCAGCGGTCGTGTCTGGACATGCCGGCGGACCTCGCAGGTGTCGGGCGGCGTCGGGCGGTGTCGGGCCGCTGACCATGCCGCCCGGCACCGCCCGCGAACATCTCCGATCGCCTCACCCGGAGCCGGGCCCACGTGGACCGGCCCGCCGAGCGAGGAACGTAGCCGACGGTGACGGGGGGGTTGGCTCGTCGGTGGGTGGGGTGCTCAACTGCGGGTTCGTGGACGAGCGGTGAGGTTTGCGGTGGGTTGGCAGGCGGTGGTCGCGGGCGCGATCGTGGGGGTGGTGATCGTCGCGTTGGTGCGGGAGTGGGCGGCGCCTGCGGCGGTGATGGTCGGTGGGCTGGTGCTGTTCGTGCTGACGGGGATACTTGAGCCGGTCGAGGCGTTCGTCGGGTTCTCGAGTCCGGCGACGATCAGTATCGCGGGGTTGTTCGTGGTGGCGCGGGCGTTGCGGGACCATGGTGGGGTCGGGGTCGGGGTCGACCGGCTGCTAGGTGATGGTTCGTCGGGTTCGCGGGGGGCGTTGAGCCGGATGGTGCCTCCGGTGGTGGGCCTGTCGGGGGTGATGAACAACACGCCGCTGGTGGCCACGGCCGGACCGATCGTGCGTGACTGGGCGCAGCGTCGGGGGGTGGCGGCTACCCATCTGCTGATTCCGCTGTCGTTCGCGTCGATCCTGGGTGGGGTGTTGACCACGATCGGGACGGGGCCGAACCTGATCGTGTCCGGGCTGTTGCAGGCGTCGGGGTATGCGCCGTTCTCGTTGCTGACGGTGACCTGGGTCGGGTTGCCGCTTGCGGTGGTGGGCGGGCTGTTGCTGGTGGTGGTGGCGCCGAGCGTGCTGCCGGATCGTCGTAGCGTGCACGAACGTCTCGCTGGGCACGAACGGGACTACACGGTGCGTCTGCGGGTGGTGCCCGACGGTGGTGCGGTGGGCTGCACGGTTGCCGGGGCGGGGCTGCGGGAGCTCGAGACGACCTATCTGGCGGCGATCGTTCGGGCGGGCTCGGAGGTTTCGCCGGTGGCTCCCGACACCCATCTGGAAGCCGATGACGAGTTGGTGTTCGTGGGGCGGGTGGAGCAGATCCGTGATCTGCTGGCCCATCCTGGGCTGGTCGAGGCCGAACATCCCCAGACTCGGCTGTTGGAGGGTGACGGCCACCGGTGGGTGGAGTGTGTGGTTGCCTCGACCTCGTCGCTGGTGGGTGCCACCCTGAAGGAGGTGTCGTTCCGCGGCCGGTACGGGGGGGCGGTGGTCGCGATCCACCGGGCCGGGCAGCGGGTGCAGGACAAGCTGGGTGGGGTTCGGCTGCGGGCGGGGGATGCGCTGCTGGTGCTGGCCGACACCTCGTTTCCCGAGCGGTGGCAGGGAAGCTCGGACTTCGCGGTGGTGGTGCCG
>SLLJ01000233.1 GCA_007134165.1 Nitriliruptoraceae bacterium
AACAGGGCCTGGGAGATGTCGAGCTCCCCGTAGGCCAGCGCGGTCATCGCCCCGATGAGGTAGCTGGCGATGAACAGCAGCAGCACCGTGGTCGCTGCCCGGATGGTCTCGTCGCGCAGGACCTGGCGCCGCCCGACGTGGTAGCTGCTGACCACCAGCGCGGACTCAGGCAGCAGAATCCGGCGGATGTCGTGCACCAGGGTCTTGAAGGTCACGCCGATGCGGAAGGCCTTGATCCCTCCGGCGGTGGAGGACGCCATCCCGCCGATCGCCATGGCCCCGACCACCGCGGCGGGCGCGAGCACCCCCCAGTCGGTGAGGTAGGTGTCGCCGACGTTGACCTGGTGCCCCGTGCTCGACACCGCCGAGAGCAGCGTGAACAGGCCCTTGCGCAGCAGGGGGACCGGATGGTCGTAGGTTCCCGAGCTGAGCAGCCCGAACACCATCGCCACGAAGAACACCGAGGTGGTGACCGCCAGGGTCCGGGTCTCGAGGTGGCGCAGCACGTCGCGGGGATCGCCCCGCCACAGCGCCAGGTGCAGCCCGAAGGACAGGGTCCCCGCGACCATCAGGAGCACGACGACGGCCTCGACCGCCGCCGAGTGGTAGTAGGCGATCGAGGCCTGCATCGGCGAGAAGCCGCCGGTGGCGAACGAGGCGAGGAACAGGTTGACCGCGTGGTACACCGCCCGGCCCGGGGTGAAGCCGTCGATGAGCAGCACCACCAGCAGCGCGGTGGTGCCGACCACGAAGAACGTCGCGCCGACCACGAAGATGAACCTCGAGGTGCGGATGATGTTGGGCATCACCCGCTCCTGCCGGGCCTCGGCGGTGTACAGCGTGGCGACCCGGGCGGCGCCCGCGGCGAACAGCGACAGCACGACGATCAGGATCCCGAGCCCGCCCGCGCCCTGCAGCAGGTGGCGGAAGAGGTCCTCGGACAGCGGGGTGTGGTCGAGGTCGTGGACCACCGACATGCCGGTGGTCGTCAGCCCGGCCATGGCCTCGAACAGCGAGGCCAGCGGGTCGGAGAACCGCCCGCCGAGGTGCATCGGCACGGCCGCGAAGACCGCGCCGACCAGCCACGCCAGCGCGACCACCACCATCCCGTGCGCCCAGCTCAGCTGGCGGCGGGTGCGGAAGCGCAGATCGGTCAGCGCGGCGACCAGGACACACAGGCTCGCGCCGATCACGAACGCGGTGGCGGAGTTGACCTCGCCGAGCGCGAGCGCGACCACCGCCGGGATCGCCATCAGCAGCCCGAGGCCGAGCAGGACCTTGCCGAGGTAGAAGCCGATCAGACGCAGGTCGTCGCCGCCGGGCCTCAGGATCATGGCAGCACCAGGGTGCCGGCAACGGCGATGAGCGTGGCGATCGTGAGGATGGCCGCCACCAGTCCCGCGACCAGCCCCACGCCCCGCAGGCTCTCGCGCAGGAACCCTTCCGGCCGGCCGGGCGTCATCGTCGGCGACCGAGCAGGATCGCGGTGAGCTCTTCCTCGAGCTCCGGGGTGGTCAGCGCCACCACCTCGTCGCCGGGTTCGATGGTGGTCCCCCCGTGGGGGATGAGGGTGTCGTCGCCGCGGAAGACCACCACTACGATGGCCGCGTGCGGCAGCGGCAGGTCGGTCAGCGAGCGTGATGGTGGGGCCCCTGGACCCTCGGGGATGCGCAGTTCGACGAGGCTGACCCGGCCCCCCTTCAGGCTGGTGAGGTGGATCAACTCCCCGATCGAGAACTCGTTCTCGAGCAGCTCGGAGATCAACCGCGTCGAGGACACCGGCTCGATGCCCAGCGCCTCGAAGATCTCGACGTTCTTGGGGGTGCTGACCCGGCTGATCGCCCGTTTGATGCCGAACTCGATCTTGGCGAGCTGGCAGGCCACCAGGTTGTCGTCGTCGTCGTGGGTGGTGGCCACGAACACCTCGGCGCGATCGACGTGCGCCTGCTCGAGGTAGCGCACGTCGCAGGCATCCCCCTCGATCACGAGCACGTCGTGTTCGGCCACCAGTTGTTCGCAGCGGTTGGGGACCCGTTCGAGCACCGCCACCTCGTGGTGCTTGGAGACCAGGTCGGCGGCGATGTAGCGCCCGATGCGGCCCCCGCCCATGATCACGACGTACACCGGATCACCTCGCCCGGGCGCGCTCGCGCGCGAAGGGCTCGCGCACCAGCCCGGCCAGCCGCCGGTGTGCCGAGGGCTTCATCGCCGCGGTCACCACGTCGTCGCGCTCGAGCCGGTCGGTGCGGTCGGGGATGAACACCCGGGCCCCGCGCCGGATGGCGGCGATCCGCAGCACCCCGTCGAGTTCGAACTCCTCCACCGTCGAGCCGTGCCCGCCGGTGTCGATCTCGAGGTCGACCAGGGAGGCGTCGGTGTCCGGCAGGCTGACGTGCAGGGGGTAGCTCTCCTCGCGGAACTCGTTGAGGAACAGCTTGGCGATCAGCCCCGTCGAGGACACGTAGCGCACCCCGAGCTTGCGGTACACGTCCTCCCGCTCCGGGTTGAACAGCCGGGCGATGGTGCGGGGCACGTCGTAGAGGTGGGTGGCGATCTCCACGGCCATGAGGTTGGCGTTGTCGGACCGGGTCACCGCCATGACCCCGCCGGCCCCCTGCACTCCGGCGCGCTCGAGCACGTCCCGGTCGGTGCAGTCGCCCACCAGGGTCTCGCCGTTGAACGCCGTCCCCAGGCGGTCGAAAGCCTGCGGTTCGGTGTCCAGCACGACCACGTCGTTGTCTGGCTCGGCCGAGAGCTGCTCGGCGATCTCGGCACCCAGCCGACCACAGCCGCCGATGATGATGTGCACCGCGTCCTCGTCGTCGGTCGCCGGCCTCGGCGTCCGCTCCTGGCTCGATACCCTACCGGCCATGCCTCCCCACACGCTCCTGCTCGCCGCCCCCCGCGGGTTCTGCGCCGGCGTCGATCGCGCCGTGCTGATCGTCGAGAAGGCCCTCGAGGCCTACGGTGCCCCGGTCTACGTCCGCCACGAGATCGTGCACAACACCTACGTGGTCGAGTCGCTGCGCCGCAAGGGCGCGGTGTTCGTCGAGGATGAGACCACCGTCCCCCAGGGCGCGGTCATCGTCTTCTCGGCCCACGGATCGCCGCCCGAGGCGTTCGCCAACTCGCGACGGCTGGGGCACACGCTGATCGACGCCACCTGTCCACTGGTGACCAAGGTGCACCACGAGGCCCGGCGCTTCGACCGCGACGGGCTCGAGATCGTGCTCATCGGCCATGCCGGCCACCAGGAGGTCATCGGCACGATGGGCCAGGCTCCGGGTGCGACCCGGCTGGTGGAGACCCCCGAGGACGTCGACGCGCTGCAGATCGACCCGGACACGCCGATCGCCACGATCACCCAGACCACGCTGTCGATGGACGAGACCGCCGGCGTGGTCGAGCGGCTCCGGGATCGCTTCCCCCAGCTGCACCAGCCCAAGAGCGACGACATCTGCTACGCGACCCAGAACCGACAGGACGCCGTCAAGGTGCTCGCCGAGCGGTGCGACCTGATCCTGGTGGTCGGCTCCGAGACCTCCTCGAACAGCAAGCGGTTGGTGGAGGTCTCGCGTGACCGATCGGTGCCTGCGCACCTGATCGACACCGCCGCCCAGATCGACCCGTCCTGGCTCGACGACGTGGAGGTGGTCGGGCTGACCTCGGGCGCGTCCGCTCCGGAGGTGCTCGTCGAGGAGGTCATCGCGTGGTTCCGGTCGCGTGGCACCGACCACGTGGACACGGTGCTGGTGGTCGACGAGGACGTCGAGTTCGCGATGCCCTCCAACCTGGCCCGCAAGCTCGCCGAGTCGTGAGCCGGGCTCAGCCCGCCTCGTCGGCCGGCTCGTCGGCCGGCTCCTCGGCCTCCCGCGCGCGCAGGTAGGCCTCCCACAGCGGCTCGGCGAGCAGGTCTCGCTGCCAGGGCCGCAGGCCCGCACGTTCACACAGGGCATCGCCGCTCGGGGGATCGCTGGTCAGCGCCGTCAGCAGAGGTCGGGACGGGCACAGCACCCCGGCCTCGAGCCCAAGGTCCTCGGCCACCCCGGTGCGGGCGCGGCGCAGGGCGTCGTGCACGCTGCGGTCCCGTTCGGTGAGCCGCCGACCGTCGGACTCACGGGGCTCGGGTGGGACGTGTTCGGCGTTCTGGAGCGCCGTGAGCAGCGTGGCCGCGTACCGGCGCAGCAGCGTGCGTCGCCGCGGGCTGCGACGCACGAGCTCCTCCTCGGTACGCGGCGGGTCGGTGGCCAGCGCCCGCAGGACCTCGTCGTGGGCCAGTCGGTTGGGGGCGATGTCGTGGTCGCGGGCCAGCGACTCCCGCGCCTCCCACACCGCTCGCAGTCGCGCTCGTTCGCGTGGATCGAGCCGGCCGGCCCCCTTCACGCGGGTCCAGGAGCGGGTGTTGCGCGCGGAGCGCTGCCGGATCGCGGTCACCTCCTGGGCGTACCAGTCGGTGCGGCCCGTCGTCGCCAGCCGCTGCTCGAGTTGCGTCCACAGCGCCGGGAGGTAGACCACGTCGCTGGCCGCGTAGGTGATCATCTCCTCGGTCAGGGGGCGCTGCGCCCAGTCGGCACGCTGCAGGGCGCTCTTGTCCCCGTCCAGTGCGAGATCGAGCACCTCGTCGAGCAGGGCGCGCAGCCCGGTCGGCAGGCCCAGGATGGCCGCGGCCACCGCCGTGTCGGCGAGGTGCTCGGGATACACGCCCTTGGCCGCCAGAGGGTCGAGGTCGTTCTCCAGGGCGTGCAGGATGACGGTGCGGTCCGCCAGGAAGGCTCCCAGCTCCGTGAGGTCGTCGAGTCGTACCCCGTCGAGCAGCACGCACCGGCCGGTGACCCCGACCTGTACCAGCGCTGCGTTGCGGTGGTAGCGCGCCGCGTCCGCCCGTTCGACATCGATCCCCACCGGGTCCCCGTCACCGGCGCCCAGGCCGGCGAGTGCCGCACGCAGCCGCTCGGGCTCGTCGATCAGCTCGACCTGCAGGGACCCGGACACGGCTGGCTCCGCTCACGGTCACACGGCCGCGGGATCGGGCCGCCACGTGTGGCGAGGCTAGCGCCGTGATCTGGCACCCTGGGGTCCGGCCCACGAACGGAACCCGGCATGTCTCTGCTGTGCGTGCATCCGCACCCCGACGACGAGTCCATCGCCTGCGGGGGCACCCTCGCGCGTGCCGCTGAGCAGGGTCACCGGCCGGTGGTGGTCACCTGCACCGGTGGCGAGGAGGGCGAGAACCTGGCCGGCATCGACCTCGACGGCCGTTCGCTGGCGGACCACCGCCGCCAGGAGCTGGTCGAGGCGCTCGGGCTGCTCGGGGTGGAGGCGCACCACGGGCTCGGCTACCGCGACAGCGGCATGGCCGGCCGTGCCGCCAACGACCATCCCGACAGCTTCCACCGAGCCGATCTGCGGCTCGCGGCGATCCGGCTGGCGGCGATCCTGCGTCAGGTTCGCCCCGAGGTGGTGGTCTCCGATGACGCCGACGGGACCTACGGGCACCCGGACCACGTCAAGGCCCACCGGGTCACCGCAGCGGCGGTGCAGCTGGCCGCCGACCCGCGTGCTCCGCTGCCCGCCGAGCCGTGGTCGGTGCCCGAGCGCTTCGTTCACACGCTCGGGCGGGGGCGGCTGCTGAACGCGCACCGTGGCCTGCTCGCCGCGGGGTACGCCTCGCCGTTCGGCGACCAGCACTTCGACGACGCCGGGCAGCTGCCCTTCGGGTCGCCCGACGACCACATCAGCGTACGGATCGACGTGCGACCCTGGTTGGACCGCAAGCGGGCGGCCATGGCCGCGCACCGCAGTCAGATCGGCCCGGACAGCTTCTTCCTCAACGTCCCCGATGAGCTCGCGGCCGAGTTCTTCGGGGTCGAGGAGTTCCTGCTCGTCGAGCGGGACGGTCAGCCGGTACCGGCCGGTGCGATCACCGGGCGCGACGAGCTGTTCGGCGCCGCTGGGTACCGTGGCGGCCGCTGACCCGTCCTGCCCACGCCCCCACGGAGACGACGATGCAGCCGGTGCGCACGGCGGACCCGAGCCCGGAGCGCTTCCGCCAGGTCCTCGGGCGGTTCGCGACGGGTGTCGGGGTCCTGACCACCGTGGTCGATGGCCTCGTGCACGGGATGACGGCCAACGCGGTCACCTCGGTGTCGCTACAGCCGCCGCTGGTGCTGGTCTGTGTCGACCGCACCGCCCTGATGGCTGAGCGGGTGACTCGGGCGGGGTGCTTCGCGATCAGCTTCCTCGCTGCCGACCAGCAGGCCCTGTCGGCCTGGTTCGCGGATCCGTCGCGGCCGGATGACGCCCGACAGTTCGCCGGCGTGCCCACTCGGGTGGCGGCCACCGGCGTGCCGGTGATCGAGGACGGGGTGGGGTTCGTGGACTGCCGCCTGCACGCGGTGCACGACGGCGGCGATCACCTCATCGTGGTCGGGCGGGTCGAGGCGCTCGGGGACGGCGGGTCCAACGAGCCCCTGGTCTACTACCGCTCGGGGTACCGCAGGCTGGCCGGGCAACCCTGATGCACGTCCGCGAGGTGTCGCTGCGCACCGGCTCGCGCCGGATCACCGACGTCACCGACCACTGCGCCGAACTCGCCCGTGAGGTCGGCGGTGACGGACTCCTGCACGTCTTCCTGCCGCACGCCACCGCCGGGCTCGCGCTGCTCGAGGTCGGGGCCGGCTCGGACGAGGATCTCGCGGCCCACCTCGACGTCCTGCTGCCCCGTGACGAGCGGTGGGTGCACCGTCACGGCAGTTCCGGACACGGGGCGGACCACGTCCTGCCGGCGGTGATCAGCCCCAGCCTGGTGCTCGCGGTCGAGGACGGCCGGGTGGTGCTGGGGACCTGGCAGCACGTCGTGGTGGTCGATGCCAACGTCGACAACCCCGTGCGCACCCTGCGGTTGAGTCTGCTGCCGGGCTGATGTCGGCCCGTGTCAGTGGGGGGTGCCGAACAGCCGGTCGCCGAAGTCCCCGAGCCCGGGCACGATGTAGGCCTGCTCGTCGAGCCCCGGGTCGATCGCGGCCGTCACGATCCGTACGCCGGGGTTGTCGCCGAGCACGCGCTCGACACCCTGGGGGGTCGCAACCACCGCGAGCACGATGACCTGCTCCGCGCCCTCGGCGTCCAGGGCCCGCACCGCATCGGAGGCGGAGCCACCGGTGGCCAGCATCGGCTCGAGCACGAGCACCCACGCGCCGTCGAGTGGCGGCACCTTGAAGTAGTAGCGGCGGGCCTGCAGGGTCTCGGCGTCGCGCTCGAGTCCGATCATCCCGACCAGGGCGGTGGGCAGCACGTCGTGGACCCCGCTGAGCAGCCCGAGCCCGGCCCGCAGCACGGGGACGGCCACGATCGTGCGGCCCGGCCCCACCGTGGGGGCGGTACCCAGCGGGGTGACGACCTCGTCGGTGGCGCCCGGCAGGTCCGCGACCGCCCGCAGGGCGAGCATCGAGCCCAGCCGGCGGGCATGGTGACGGAAGTGCTCGGGGGTGGTCCGCAGATCACGCAGGTTGGCCAGCTGGATGCCGACGATGGGATCGTTCTCGAGCACCGTGATTCGGGACACGCCGGCCGCCTCACCTCTGGAATGGCCCTAGCCTAGGCTCCGGAGGCCACCATGCGTCGTTGTCCCTCGTGGTTGACCGCGGCCCTGGCCACGGCGATGGTCGTGGCTGCCGGGCTCGCCTGCACCGAGCCGGCGCCTCCCGACGAGCCACCACCGGCGCCGACGCCTCAGCCGGCGCCAAGCGTGAGCACCCGCACCACGGTGGTGCTGCCGGCGCTGTCGGGTCCCGACGATCCTCTGGCCGCCGAACTGCGGCGGGGGCTGGATGCGGCCGGCAGGGACCGAGACACCGAGGTACAGGTGGTGCAGGCCGACGACGAGGTCTTCGTCGCCGACCTCGTCGGGCTGTTCGCGGCCCGTGACCGTGACCTGATCTGCACCGTCGGCGCCGGCTCGAGGGCCGTGGTGACCGAGGTGGCCGAGCGGCACCCCGGCCGACGCTTCTGTGCACTGGCTGCACCCGCGCCCACCGATCCTCCCGAGACGGTCAGCGTGGTCGAGGTGCGCACCGAGGAGCTCGGCCACCTCGTGGGCGCCGCTCTCGCCGGGCAGCAGCCGGTGGGGGTGGTGCTCGAGGCCGGCCGACCCGGCGCGGACCGATTCCGTCAGGGGTTGTTCGCCGGGCTCGGGGAGACCCCGGTGGTGCACGTCGCGGTCAGTGAGGACCACACGGTCGGTGACGCGGTGGCCGAGGTTCTCGCCGCTGGAGTCGTGACCGTGGTCCTCGACGCCGGGTCGGGGGCGCCGGCGGCCGCGGTGGCAGCGGCGGCACAGGCGGAGGTGGTAGGTCCCGGCTGGCTGGCTGAGCGGGGAGGGCCGGCGGAGTTGCTGCTGGGCTGGCAGGTGCGGTGGGACGCGGTGCTCGGACCGGTGCTCGACGACCTGCTCGTCGGCGAGCCGGGCACCAGCCGGTCACTGGGGCTCGAGGACGAAGTGTTCGAGGTGACCGTGACGGCACGTGCCCGGTCCGAGGTGCGCGAGCGGTTGGCCGAGGTCGAAGCGGAGCTGCTCTCCGGTGAGCGCGACCCCCGCGGCTGAGCACCGGTTGCTGCCGGGCCTAGACTGGTCCTGCCCTCCAGCCCACCGAGGTCTGCATGTCGCGCACGAAGATCATCGCCACGCTCGGGCCCTCCCTCGACGACCCGCAGCTGCTGCGGGCGGCGATCGCGGCGGGCATCGACGTGGTACGGCTCAACTTCTCCCACGGAACCATCGAGGACCATGCCCGCCGGCTGGGTCAGGCCCGGGAGATCGCCGAAGAGCTCGGCCGGCCGTTGGGCAGCTTCGGTGACCTGCAGGGACCCAAGATCCGGCTCGGGCTGGTGCCCGACGAGGGGGTGCTGCTGTCCGATGGTGCCGAGGTCGTGCTCGTCAGCGGTGCCGAGCAACTCGACACCTACGAGCAGGACGGTACGCCGCTGCTGCCGGTCGTCTACGAGCACCTTGCCCAGGACGTCGAGCAGGGCGCGATGGTCCTGCTCGACGACGGCATGCTGCGGCTGGTGGTCGTGGCGGTCGATGGCGACCGGGTGGTGACCCGGGTCGTGGCCGGCGGCCTCGTCCGGTCGCGCAAGGGCGTGAACCTGCCCGGCGTCGAGGTCTCGGCCGCGAGCCTCACCGACAAGGACCGCGACGACGTCTCCGACATGGTCGAGCTCGGGGTCAACTGGATCGCGCTGTCGTTCGTGCGCCGGCCTGACGACGTCCTGCAGCTGCGGGCGCACATCGAGCAGCTCGGGGGGGATCAGCCGATCATCGCCAAGCTCGAGCGACCCGAGGCCATCGAGCACCTCGCCGAGATCGTCGCGGCCAGCGATGCGGTGATGGTGGCCCGGGGTGACCTCGGGGTCGAGATCGGCCCGGAGCGGGTGCCCACCATCCAGAAGCGGATGATCGACCTGTGCAACCAGCGTGGGCGGCCGGTGATCACGGCGACCGAGATGCTGCAGTCGATGATGATGAGCCCCCGTCCCACCCGCGCGGAGGCCTCCGACGTCGCCAATGCGGTGTTCGACGGGACCGACGCGGTGATGCTGTCGGGTGAGACCGCCGCCGGTCGTTTCCCGGTCGAGGCGGTGCGCACGATGACCCGGATCGTGGACGAGGCGGAGGCCGCCGCCGAACAGTCGCGCACGGTGGCGCCCACGACCGGGAGCGTCTTCGGTCGGGTCATGGCCAAGGCGGCCACCCAGGTGGCCGAAGACGTGGGGGCGGTCGCGGTCCTGGTGTTCACGGTCAGCGGCGCCTCGGTCGTCCGGGTCTCCAAGCACCGTCCCGTCCAGCCGCTGCTCGCCCTCACCACCTCCGAGCGCACCCTGCAGCGCCTGCCCCTGCTGTGGGGAACGATCGGGACGCTGGTCGAGGCGACCGACCAGGCCGAGCAGCTGATCGAGTCCGCCGACCGCGTCTGCACCGAGCAGCGCATCGGGCAGCCGGGCGACCCGATCGTGATCGTGGCCGGCCGACCCGGGGGCCGCGGGGGGACCAACCGCGTCATCGTGCACCGGCTCGGCGAGCCGGTGCGCTGAGGTTCCGGTCAGCGGCGGCGGAGGCATCGAGGGTGGACATCCCCGATCACCTGCACGGTGAGCGTCGCTGCCTGCTGACGACCCCTGGGCGGATCACAGGGCGGCGGCACACCGTGGAGCTGTGGTTCGTGCCGGCGGAGGGGGGCGCCTACCTGATGTCGGGCTCCGGCGGGCTCACCCAGTGGAGCCTGAACCTGCAGGCCGAGGAGCAGGGGGTGCTGCGGATCGCGGAGCGCTCCTGGCTCGGGCGTGCCGCCTTCCTGCCCCACGGCGAGGAGCGCACCGAGGTTCTGGTTGCGTTCCACGCCAAGTACGACCCGCCTGGCAAGAACCGCACCGCGGCCTGGCAGCGGGCGGCCACGGTCGTGCACCTGGTGCTGACCCACGAGCTGTCGCGCTGACCCGCGGGCGGCTCAGCGGCCGACGTCGACGGGGTGCTCGGGCGGTCCGTTTCGCAGCAGGTCGTCGAGGTGGCGCACCAGCGCACCAGGCGCGAGCTCGACCTCGGTGCCGACGAGCTCCTCCCGGGTCCACCAGCGCGCCCGGTCTGCACCGTGGTCGTCGAGCGGCGCGGCATCGGCGTCGACCTCGGCACGGGCGAGGAACCACCGCTCACGTTGGTGCAGCCAGACGCCGCGGAAGCTGAAGGTGACCTCGCGCGACCACACCCAGGGGCCGGGCTCGACCACGACCCCGAGCTCCTCGAGCAGCTCGCGGCGGGCCGCCGCGAGGTGGTCCTCGCGGGGCCCGAGCCCGCCACCTGGAGCGGTCCACACCTGACGGTCGGGGGCCGGCACATGGGCGACGAGCAGGACCCGGTCGGCCGCGTCGAGTAGCAGCACGCGGGCAGCTTCGCGCTGAAGGGGCTGCTCCTGGCTGGAACCGGAGGGCTCGGGTTCGAACCGTGGGTGAGGCGGCACGACCTTGGAGGCCAGGATGCGATCGGTGGGCACCACGTGCAGTTGCCGGTCGCGGTCGACGATCAGCAGCACGTCGGGCTCGTGGACGAGCAGCCGGCCGACGACGTCGGTCGGCAGGCTGCCGCGTTCGGCGTCGGCGCGGACGTGACGCACGGAGACGCGCTCGCCGACGTGCTCGGGGCCGACGCGGCGCTGATAGCTCGGCCGCAGCGTGCCGATCCTCGGACCTCGGGAGGGTTGGTTCATCGCCGCGCCGGCTCTTCGATCGCCACCTCGAGGTCCATGGCCCGGCGCAGCAGGGCGGTGCGGCGCTCGAGTTCGGACGCGGTCAGTGCCAGCCGACCGCCCCCCAGGCGCAGCTCGAGCCGGTGGTCGGTCAGCGCCCCGGTCACGGTCGTGACCGACTGGTCGTGGGCGCGGTCCAGCCCGTCGGCCAACTGCAACAGTGCGAGCAGTTGCTCGGTGGAGCGCTGATCCGCCACGGACAGCGAGGCGTAGGGTGGATAGGTCGGGTCGATGCCTCGGGAGCGGTGGAAGCGCACCAAGGTGGTCAGCTGCGCGTACTCCCGGGGGGTGAATCCGTGCAGTTCCGCGTGCTCCACCAGGTAGGCGCCGTGCTCGTGTTGGCGACGCAGCGCGATCGCCTCCCCGACGGCGTGCACCCGGGCGGCGTGGCTGAGCAGCTCGCGCAGCTCGGCACCGAGTCCGTGTCGAGGCTGGGTACGATCGAACAGCTGACCGGCGAGTTGGGCGACGTGCACCGGGTGCGGGTCGTGGGGCAGGAAGCCCGTCCGGACCCGCTCGATCTCGTCCAGGCGCAGCGTGTGGGGGCTGCGCACCCCCGCGCCGCCGTGCGTGTCGAGCAGTAGCCCCTCGCGCAGGCCCCAGTCCGACACGGCGACCGTCGCGATCCCCAGGCGTTCGAGGGTGCGGGTGAGCACCACCGCCGCGATGTGGACGTGGTCGGCGCGCCGGGCCTTCATGCCGGAGACTTCCAGCCGGCCCGCCAGGTCGAGCCCGAGCAGTTCGTCACGCACCTCGGCGAGCTCGGTGCTCGTCACCTCCAGCATGTTGAGGGTGGAGGGCAGCCACACCCCGCGGCGCGCGGCCACGATGCGGGCCAGCGCGCGCACCGTCCCGCCCACCGCGACGGTCGCGGCCGGAGCGAGTGCCTGGACCCCGTCGACGACCGGGTCGAGCGCGGCGTCGATGTGCGCGAACAGGGCGTCGAGTTCGTGGGTTGCGGGTGGGTCGGTCGCGACCAGGGTGCTCAGCCGGCTCGCCCCGAGCCGCACCGAGCAGGTGCCCAGCATCCGCTCGGCAATGCCGGTGGCCAGCTCCAACGAGCCACCCCCGAGGTCGAGTACGAGCACCGGCTCGCCGCGCAGGGCCACGGCGGCCCGGACCCCGCGGTAGGCCAGGCGGGCCTCCTCGTCGCCGTCGAGCACGCGGATCGGTGCGGCGGCAGCAGTGGCCAGCTCGCCGAGCACCGTCTCCCCGTTGGCGGCGTCGCGCAGCGCCGAGGTCGCCACCGCCAGCGGTCGCTTGGCGCCGGCGCGCCGTGCCAGGGTGGCCAGGTGGGCAACCGTGGCCGCAGCGCGGGTGCGCTGGTCGCGTGGAACGTTGCCGTGCCTGGCGACGGTGGCGCCCAGGTGCAGCATCTCGCGCTCGCGGAGCACCGGCACGATGCGTTGTCCCTCGACGTCCGCGACCAGCACGTGGAAGGAGTTGCTGCCCAGGTCCAGGACGGCGCTGCGCATCACACGGACGGAGGCGGCAGGTAGCGGGCGGCCGGGGAGGAAGGCAGACCGTCGAGGATCCACGTGCTGGCCTTCTGCCACGGTGGCGGGTCACCGACCTCGACACCCTGCTCGGCGAGGTCGGTGATGGCGGCGGCGATCACGTCGCCGTGGGAGCACAGCAGCACCCGGTCTTCGGCCAGCTCCCGCAGCATCCTGCGCACCACCTCGATCGGGGTGCCCTCGGCGAGCCGCTCGTCGGACTCGACCCTCAGGCCCCGGGTGGTCGCCAGCGGCTGCACGCTGTCCAGGCACCGCTGGGCGGGCGAGGAAAGGATCCGGTCGATGGGGTGCTCGGCGAGCAGCGCTGGGAGCGCCTCCGCCTCACGGCGTCCCTGGGGTGAGGCCGGGCGGATCCGGTCGTCGTCGTTCCAGGCCGCGCGATCCCCCGCGTGCACGTGGCGCAGGAGCAGGATGCTCACGGTGTGGGCTCGTTCAACGCGTGCTCCAGGATCTCGCGCTCGGTCGGATAGGTCAGCAGCCGGGACGCCTCGCAGATGCTCACCCAGCGGGCCTCATCGATCTCGTCGTCGGCCGGTCGTTCGGAAGGGTCCCCCGACGTGGGCTGCATGACGTACCAGCGCACCCGCTTGGGGCGGTCTCTGGCGTCACGGTAGCGCAGCTCGGGCAGCGCCCGGCCCGGGGTGGCCTGCACGCCGGTCTCCTCCTCGACCTCACGCAGCGCGCCCGCCACCGCATCCTCCCCCGCGTCGAGTTTGCCCTTGGGCAGCGACCAATCGTCGTACCGCGGTCGGTGCACGACCAGCACCTCGCGCCGCTCGCCGGTCCCGCGCAGCACCACCCCGCCGGCCGCCTCGATCATCGGGCCGCGCTGCGCTGTCGGGCCCGCTCCTGCAGGGTCAGCTGACTCTCCACCCCGTGGACGGTTGGCACCCGGCGCCACACCGCGTCCGGACCGAGCTCCCAGGCCAGCATGTCGTCGGCGAGCGCTACCTCGAGCACTTCCTCGAGCCGGGCCTGCAGTGCCGGATCCGTGACCGGGGTGAGCGCCTCCACCCGTCGGTCGAGGTTCCGGGGCATCCAGTCGCCCGAGCCGATGAAGTAGTCGTAGCCACGGGCGGGGCTGCCGAAGCGGTAGACGCGTGAGTGCTCGAGGTAGCGGCCGACCACGGAGCGCACGCGGATGGTCTCCGATCGGCCCGGGACCCCGGGCAGCAGCCCGCAGATGCCCCGGACCACGAGGTCGACCGGGGTGTTGGTGCTCCCCGCCTCGTACAACGCGTCGATGATGCCCGGGTCGATCAGGCTGTTCATCTTGGCCACGATGCGGCCGTCGGGTGCTTCGGCCTCGCGACGGATGAGTTCCTCCATCCGGGGTCGGAAGATGGTCGGTGCGGTGACCAGCTTGCGGTAGGTGCGCTGGCGCGAGTAGCCGGTGAGCACGTTGAACAGGTCGGTGAGATCGGCACCGAGGTCGTGGTCGCAGGTGAGCAGCCCGAGGTCTTCGTAGATGCGGGCGGTCTTGTCGTTGTAGTTCCCGGTCCCGACGTGCACGTAGCGCACCACGCGGTTGCGCTCGCGGCGGACCACCAGCGAGATCTTGGTGTGGGTCTTGAGCCCGACGACCCCGTAGGCGACGTGTACGCCGGCCTCCTCCAGCGCGCGGGCCCACTCGATGTTGGCTTCCTCGTCGAAGCGGGCCTTGAGCTCGACCAGCGCGACGACCTGCTTGCCGCTCTCGGCGGCGTCGACCAGGGCGCGGATGATCGGGCTGCCCGGGCCCGACGTGCGGTACAGCGTCTGCTTGATCGCGAGCACGTTGGGGTCGTGGGCGGCCTGTTCGACGAAGGCCTGCACCGAGGTGGCGAAGGAGTCGTAGGGGTGCTGGACGAGGATGTCGCCCTCGCGGATGGCGGCGAAGACATCGGCGCGCTCGCCTGGTGCGGCGGCCAGCGCCGGCTGGGTGGCGGGGACGAACACCTCTTGCTTGAGCTCGGGACGGTCGAGGTCGTACAGGGCCCACAGCCCCGACAGGTCGAGCGGGCCTGGCAGCGTGTCGACGTCGTCCTCGGTGATCTGCAGTTCGCGCACGAGCAGGGCGAGCACCTCCTCGGTCATGTCCGGCTCGACTTCGAGGCGGACCACCCGCCCGAAGCGGCGCCGGGTGAGCTCGAACTCGATCGCCTCGAGCAGATCCTCGGCCTCGTCCTCCTCGATCTCGAGGTCGGCGTTGCGCGTGACCCGGAACAGGTGCTGCTCGATCACCTCGAGGCCCGGGAAGAGCCGGTCCATGTGTGCCGCGATGATCTGCTCGAGTGGGACGAACCGCTCGCCGTCGGGCAGCACCACGAACCGGGGCAGGATCGGGGGGATCTTCACCCGCGCGAACCGGCTCTCGGCGCCCGCGTGCTCCTGGACGATCACCGCGAGGTTGAGCGACAGGTTCGAGATGTAGGGGAAGGGGTGCGCCGGATCCACGGCCAGCGGCGTGAGCACGGGGAAGACCTGCTCCTCGTAGATGCGCACCAGATAGCCGCGATCACGCTCGCCGAGTTCGTCCCAGTTGGAGTAGCGGATGCCCGCGCGAGCCAGGCGGGGCACGACCTGCTCGTTGAAGATCTCCGCCTGGCGCAGGGCCAGCTCGGTGACCATCTCGTTGATGGCGGCGAGCTGGTCGGCGGGGGTCACCCCGTCGGCCCCGGATCCGGTCACGCCCGCCGCGACCTGCTCCTTGAGGCCGGCGACCCGCACCTGGTAGAACTCGTCGAGGTTGGCGGTGAAGATCGCGAGGAACTTCGCCCGCTCGAGCACCGGCAGCGTCGGGTCCTCGGCGATGGCGAGCACGCGTTCGTTGAACTGCACCCACGACAACTCGCGGTTGAGATAGCGGGTGTCGGCGTGGTCGTGGTGGTGCAGGATGCCAAGGGTCTGCTGGCGGGGGTGGGGAGGCCGCTCGGGGGGGCGTCCCGGGACCCACACGCCCGGCGGCAGCAGGGCGTCGTGCGGGTTGGTATCGGTCCCAGCAGGGTCCTGGTGGTCATCCGACAGGCGGCGGTCGAAGAGCAGATCTCCAGCGGGTCCGAGTCCGGCGGTGGCCTCATCCGTCACGTCGGTGCTCCTCGCTGCGCTGCCCGATGCCCCTCCCGAGACCGAGCACCGGACCCGTTACTCTAGCGGCTGGTCGGATCCGAACTCGCGTGCGAAGGACACCCTGCGCGGCAGTCGCTAGGCTACGGAAGCACGCGAGCGTGGCAGATGAATGCCACAGGAGGACGGCACGTTGACCTACACCATCGCCGAGCCATGCATCGACGTCAAGGACAAGGCCTGCGTCGAGGAGTGCCCGGTCGACTGCATGTACGAGGGTGAACGGATGCTCTACATCCACCCTGAGGAGTGCATCGACTGCGGCGCGTGCGAGCCGGTCTGTCCGGTTGAGGCGATCTTCTACGAGGACGACGTCCCCGACGAGTGGGCGGAGTTCACCCCAATCAACGCCGAGTATTTCTCCGACGATGTCACCGGCTTGGGTTCGCCGGGCGGCGCCGCGTCAGTGGGGGCCTCGGGGAAGGACCACCCCAAGGTTGCGGCCTGGGAGAGTTGATCTCACCGCGTGGTGCCCGTCGGCCGGAGTCGGCGGGCGCCACGTCTGCATTCCAGCGCAGCGATCGCCGTCGGGGAGCATCGAGCAGCGAGCACAGGGAGGGAGCCGATGACCTACGTCATCGCCGAGCCGTGCATGGACGTCAAGGACACCGCCTGCGTGCAGGAGTGCCCGGTCGACTGCATCTACGAGGGTGATCGGATGCTCTACATCCACCCCGACGAGTGCATCGACTGCGGGGCGTGCGAACCGGCCTGCCCGGTCGAGGCGATCTTCTACGCCGACGACGTACCGGCAGAGTGGGCGGAGTTCACGGCCGTGAACGCCGAGTACTTCGAGTCGGCGGTCACCGGTCTGGGGTCCCCGGGCGGGGCCGCGAGCGTGGGGTCCAGCAAGGTCGACCATCCCAAGGTCGCCGGCTACCAGATCGCCTGATGCTGGGGCGCCGTCGCCCGGCGCCGCCCGACGTCGACGCGTTGATCGACGACGAACTCGGTGCGGGGCGTCCCACCGGGTGGTTCGAGCCACTGTACGCGGCCCTCGGCGGCCGTCAGGAGTTGCTGCCGTGGTACCGCGAGGGCCCGCATCCCTATCTCGAGGGCGGGCTGCCGGTGCCAGCGCCCGCCACGGCGCTGGTGGTCGGCTGCGGGCTCGGTGACGACGCGGCCTGGCTCGCCGGTCTCGGCTACCGCGTCACGGCCTTCGATCTCGCCCCGACGGCCGTGCGAGCGGCCGGAGCCCGGCACCCCGACGCCGAGATCGACTGGCGGGTTGCGGACCTGCTCGAGCTCCCCGACGATCTTCGGCCCGCGGACCTCGTGGTGGAGGTGCACACCGTCGATCACCTGCCCGGGGTGGTACGCGACGCCGCCATGCAGGCCATCGCCACGCTGGTCGCGCCCGGCGGCAGCGCACTGATCGTGACCCGGCTGGCGACCAGTCGTGAGGTCGCCGATCGGACGCCGGGCCCGCCCTGGCCGCAGGCGCCCAGCGAACTGGCGGCCTACCGGGCCGGCGGACTGCTTCGGGTGTCGCTCGAACACCCGGAACCCGACGAGCACGGTTGCCTCGAGGTGCGACTCGTGCTCGGCAGGGCTCCGGTCCCGGGCGAGGACCGCGGCGACGCATCGAGTGCGTGAACCCGGGGTTGGGTCCCACCGGCGGGCTCGGGTCGCGGTCGTCGGGCTCAGCCCGTGGGCAGTACCCCCGGCGCTCGATGGGACTCGGGGAGCGTGTCACCGGGCCAGCGCTTGCGCGACCAGGTCGACAGCTTGGTCAGCAGGTTCATCGCGACCTCGTCGGTCTCCCCGGGGCGGGCCTCGATCAGCCCGGCGTCGAGCGCGCCCTGCAGCCACTCCTCGCCGCGTGCGGTCCGAACGATCGTGAGCGTCCAGGCGTCGTCTGCCCCGATGCCCCCGCAGGAAATGTCGGCGTGTTCGGCCGCGAAGTCCGGGCACAGCTTGCAGCCGGGCCGGGTGTGGGGGTGGAAGCGCTTGAGGGGCAGTTCGTGGTAGCCGCCGTCACGGGTCCACACCTGGTAGCGGCCCTTGATGTTGATCTTCACCACGTCGGCGATGTCGACCCCGTGTTCGGCGAGCACCTGACGCTGCCCGTCGTAGGTGAAGGTCTTCGAGCACAGCAGGCCGAGCGTGAGCGCGATCTTGCGCTTGTACTTGTTGACCGCGTATGCCTCGACGGTCCCGTTGATCGACGCCTGGCAGCTCATCCCGACCAGGGCGATCTGGCGCAGCTTGGCCTCGTCGGCCTGCTTCATCGCCAGCGGGTTGGCCGAGTAGGTGTAGCGGCTGCCGGCGGTGGCCAGCACGTCCTCACGGCTGGTCGCCAGGAACGGTTCGGCGTCGAATGGGCCCCGACCCTCGGTGATCTGCGAGGTCAGCGCGCCGTCGATCCGACCGGTCTCGAGCCCCCAGATCAGCAGCGTCGAGACCAGCCCGCCGTCCTGACCGGCGGCGTGCACCGCCGCGTCGGTGGCGCGGGTGAGCAGGATCGACCGGGCCGGGCCGGCGACCTCGGTCTCGGGGTTGCGGGGCCGACCGAACAACACCTGGTCGAGGTCGGTCTCCCAGGCCCGGAACCGGGGGCAGGCCCGGGTGCACATGTCGCAGCCGCGGTCGCCGATCACGCACTGATCGACACCCATGCCCGCGCCGATCTGCACCGGCTCGTAGTCGTCGGAGTAGCCGAGCACGTCGCGGGGGCAGGCCATCACACACGCGGCGCAACCGGTACACAGCCCGGTGTCCACCACTTCGCGGTACAACTCCCGCCAGTGCACCTCACCCACGTTGCGTCTCCGTCTTCGGGTCGCCTCCGACCCTAGTCATCCCGCCACCCCGGGGAAGGCGTCGATCAGAGCGCTCACGTCCTCGGCCAGCCCGTCGAGCACCGCCTGGGCGTCGGCGCGGCGCAGGCGTGCCTTGCTGCCGCCATACGCCTGCGCGGGCAACTGCGCGAGCTGCTGGGCGTGCTCGCGGGCCCGGTCCACCACCGCGTCGGCCGGCAGCACCTCGTCGACGTAGCCGACCTCACGGGCGGCAGGAGCCGTCAGCCGAGCACCGGTCAGCAGCAGCTGTTCGAAGCGCTCGGTGCGCAGCCGGTGGCGCGCCAGCGTGATCGCGAACTCGGGCAGTTCGAGGCCGACGGTGGTCTCGATCAGCCCCCAGGCGCCGTCTTCGGCGGCGACGATGTGGTCGCAGGCCAGCGCCAGCAGCGTGCCCCCAGCCAGCGCATGGCCGGTGGCGGCCGCAACCGTGGGGCGGGGTTCGGTCCACAACCGCATCAGGGCGGCGCCGACCGCCCGCAGCAGTTCCTCGATCGCCGTTCGGTCACCGGTCTGCATGATCCCGAGGTCGAGTCCGGCGCTGAAGCTGCCGGGCCGGCCGGCCAGGACCACTGCCCGTGCTTCGCCGGCGTCGTCGAGCGCAGCGGTGAGTTCGGTGCACAGTGCCGGGGTGATGGCGTTGCGTCGGCCGTCGTCCAGGGTCAGGGTCAGCACACCGTCATCGAGCGAACGCTCCAGCATCGTGGGTCCTTGGTGGTCGTCGGGGGTCCTGCGACGCTAGTTCATGCCCGCCGGGACATCGTTGCTCGAGCGGCGGGATGGCGGGCGAAGTCGTGGTCGTGACGGGTGGCCGCCGGCGCGAGGGTCTGGGGTGCGTACAGCCGTGCTGGCTGGGCGGTCAGCGGCCGGTGCCGGCCCGCGCCCGGCTCGCGCCCGGCCCGCGCCCGGCCCGTACCCGACCGGTGATCGGGGGATCGGGGGGATCGGGGGGCACCCGGACGGTCGGCACCTGCAACGTTGGGATCGCGTGGGTCGTGCGCGCCGCACGCGCCGAACTCGTGGATGGCCGCTACCTCGGCGTAGGCTTCTCCGGTCAGGCGGCCATCACGCAGCACCCGCGGGGCGCGCGGGCGAACGGAACCGCGATGCGCAGGGCAGCACCCTCCCGACGTCGGCCGACCGCGACGATCCTGGTCGGCATCGGGATGCTGGGCGTCGCCGGCGCCATCATCGCACGTCCCGTTGCGGCGCCCGCGGCCTTGGTGGGGTGGATGGCCGCGGGCTTCGTGCTCGCCGGAGCCAGCCAACTGCTGCTCGCGCGCGGCGTGTGGGGGTTGCGGATCGTGGCGGGCACGATCTGGCTGGCCTCGGCGCTGACGGTCCTGTGGTGGCCGGACCCGACCACGCTGCTGCTCGCCCGGACGCTGGGAGCCGGCCTGCTGGTGGTCGGAGGGGTCGACCTGGTCGTGGCGGTCGGACTGCCCCGCACTTCCAACCTGCGCTTCGCCGCAGCGGCAGGCGGGTTCGCGCACGCCGGCCTCGGGCTGGCGGTGCTGCGCTGGCCGTCGATCTCTGCGTTCACGCTCGGGGTCGCCGTCAGCCTCTGGCTGCTGCTGCTCGGGATCCGGGTCGTCGTTCAGGGGGCGGACCGCCTGCGGGCTGGCGATGCTCCCGAGGTCGTCGCCAGCGGACGGTGGTCGCCCAAGGCCCGCGTGCTGGGCAGCACGGCGATGCTGGTGGTCAGCGCGATCGCCGTCGTGGCGGCGCTGGTCGTCCAGGGCGACACCACCCCGAACCCGGGCCCGTTCTATGCGACCCCGGCGAGCTTCGACCCCACGCCGGGCACGCTGCTGCGCACCGAGGTCATCGACGCCTTCGTCGAGGGCGCCACCGCCTACCGGGTGCTGTACACCAGCCGTGACCTGCACGACGATCCGGTCACCAAGACCGGCGTCGTGATCGTCCCCGACGGCCCGGACCCGCAAGCCGGCGACCGACCGATCCTCGCCCACACCCACGGCACCATCGGGATCGACCGCTCGTGCGCTCCGTCGCTGCTCGGCAGCGCCTACGCCAAGCAACTGTGGGGGCTCGAGGAGTTCATTGCTGCCGGCTGGATCATCGCGGCTCCGGACTACCTCGGGCTTGGCGGCGAAGGCGATCATCCCTACCTCGTCGGGGCAACCGCCGCGACCGGGACCCTCGACATCGTGCGGGCCGCGATCGAGTTCGATCAGGGAGCGCCGGAGCGGCGGTTCGCGGTCGCCGGGCACTCCCAGGGCGGTCACGCGGCGCTGTTCACGGGGCAGAGGGCCTCTGCCTACGCACCGGAGCTCGAGCTGGTTGGGGTCGCCGGGATCGCTCCGGCCTCCGAGCTCGCCGCGTTCATCGAGGCCAACGACGGCACCCTGTTCGGCAACCTCCTCGGCGCCTATGCCGTGGCGGCCTGGGACCGCGTGTTCGACGACATCGACGCCGAGAGCATCGTGGACGCGGCCGTGCTCCCGATCGTTCAGCGCCTCGCGCGCACCTGTGTCGCGATCGGCCCGGAGGCGTTCGGTCTGATGATCCAGGCTGAGTTGCTGCACCTCGGTTTCCTGGTCTCCTCGATCTGGGAGACCGAGCCGTGGGCGAGTCGGATCGCCGACAACACTCCCGGCAACGCACTGATCGACGCTCCGCTCCTGATCGTGCAGGGCGACCGTGACTCGCTGATCCGGCCGGACATCCAGCGGCGCTTCGTTGACCGCCTGTGCACGTCCGGGCAGCAGGTCGAATACCGCGAGATCGCGGGTGCGGGCCACCTCGACGTCGACGACACCGCCGCCGGGATGGTGGTCGACTGGCTCACCGACCGGCTCACCGATGCGCCTGCGGTCAGTGCCTGTGCCACCGAGTGAGCCCCCGAGATCGAGCGCCTACAGCGCCCCTCGGCCGTCGGCCGACCCGGGGCGGCAGCGACGGGCGGTCACGCCGCGTGGGAGGTAGGGCCCGGTGCGCCACCCATGTCGGCCGTCATGCTCGGGGGTCAGGACTGATCCTGCTCGGGAGGGCAGCGGCATGGAACTCGCCATCGGGTTCGCGGCCGTGGCGACCCCGGTGGCGCTGGTGGTGGCGGTGGCGTGAGCCCCAGACCCCTGAGCCCCAGACCCCTGAGCC
>SLLJ01000442.1 GCA_007134165.1 Nitriliruptoraceae bacterium
CACCGTCGACCGGATGATCGCGATGGCGGTGGAGCGCGGCAAGCTCGGCGACCTGATGCTCGACACCCTCGACGGGGCAGGTGCGAACGCGGTCGCCCGGATGCTGCAACACCTGGAGCGATCGGCCCCCGGTACCGCCCTGCGGGCGATCGAGCCGCTGCGTTCGGTGTTCCTGCGCGGCCTGCTCGCCGTCGTGAATGTCGGCGGCTCGCGCATCCCCGCGCCCTGATCGGGCAGGATGCGGCCTCCGCGAGCGCCTCGACTCAGGGGGGACCACGCGCGCTACGGTTCCTGCAGCGCACGAGGAGTTGGGGATGGCCGGACAGGTCGTAGTCCATCGCGAGATCTCCGCACCCGCCGAGCGGGTGTGGTCGATGATCTCCGACGTGACCCGGATGGGGGAGTTCTCGCCAGAGAACGTCGGGGCGCGCTGGTTGGGCGGCGCGACCGGACCTGCGCCCGGGGCACGCTTCCGCGGCACCAACCGGCGCGGCTGGCGTCGGTGGAGCACACGGTGCGTGGTGATCGACGCCGACGCGCCCCGCCGGTTCGCGTTCCGGGTCACGGCCGGGGGGCTGGCCGTGGCCGAGTGGCACTACGACCTCGAGCCGACCGACACCGGCTGCCGGGTCACCGAGACGTTCGTCGACCGTCGAGGCTGGTTGGTGCGCACGGCCGGCCGGCTGCTCACCGGCGTCGACGACCGCGAGGCCCACAACCGTGCCGGTATGCAGCAGACCCTCGCAGCCCTCGCCGCGGCGGCGCCACAGGCTTCCGGGCCGAAGTGAGTCCCGACCTCCGCGGGTAGGCGCTCGAGGCCCGGGTCGGGCAGCTGCCCGAGGACCAGCAGGTTGCCGAAGCGGTGCGGCGCACCCGGGACGCAGCCCGGTCGGGCTGACCGAGCGGCTCAGCCGGGGTCGGTCGGCTGGCGGACCAGCGCGAGCTGCGCGCCCTCAGGGCTCTGCTGGACGTCGAGGCGGGTGTCAGCGAGGGGTGCGACGAGTTCGGGAGCGAGGTAGATCTCGGTCCCGGCCTGCTCGGTGACCTCGTCACCCTCCGCGGGCTGGTCGGTGAACGCCAGCGCCAGCGACCCCTGTCCGTTGTCGTCGGCGTGGCTGAACACCCGGATTCCGAACGAGTCGGGGACCTCCTGGGCGCTGCGGGCATCCTCGATGAGGCGGACGGCGTCGGTGGTGACCTCGAAGATGGTCATCTCCTGTGCTCGGGTACCTGGGCGCGTCGACCGTATCGAGGGTGCACCAGCCTCGCCAGGTAGGGCGCCCGAGCGCCGCGATCGGGCGGGCATCGTCCCTCGACCTGCCCGCAGGCCGGGGGCGCGTGTCCGCTCGACGCACGGTTTGGGCGGGTCGGACGGCGGGCGGCGACCGCCGCTCCGCATCGGTTGGCACGTCGCGGTGGGCTCTGCCTAGGCTGAAGGTCCGCTCCGGACCCTGGCGGCCCGCCCGGTCGTCGGAGCCCGCGATGAGCACCACCCCAACACCAGACCCAGCTGCTGGTGGCGGCGATGCGTTCTTCGTGGCCGCGCTTGCGCTCGGGCTCGCCCGCTCGGGGCTGCAGTTGCCGGCCTGTCTGAGCGAGCTCAACGCCGTGGCTGACCGCTCGCTGCTGCACGAGGCCCGCGAGCTCCTGGCCGAACGCAGCCACTACCCCGCTGCGGTCCTGCAGCGGGCGGAGGAGCTGCTCGAGGCGGCGATCCTGGAGCTCGAAGAGCCGTAGCTGGCCTCAGCCGGGGCCCGCGACCAAGATGGTGGGGGAGGTGACGGCACGGTCCGGGAGGTCGACCTGCTGCTGGAGCACCGGCCTAGACTCCGCGCCACCTCGACGCCGAGGTGGCATCCGAGGAGGCGGCGATGCGCAGGGGACCCCGATGAGCGCGGGCACGCCGAGCGCGCCGCCACCCCCGCCGGCACCGCTGCCGCCGCCGTCCGGTCCGGCCTTGACACCGCCGCCCGGCTGGTATCCGGACCCGACGGCCGCGGGCGTCTGGCGGTGGTGGGACGGGCGGCACTGGACCGGCTACCTCCAGCAGGCGGCGCGCCGGCCCCGGCTGCCGGCCTGGCTCAGCCCGCCGGTGCTCGTGGGTGGGGTGCTGGTCGTGCCGCTGCTCGTCATCGCGCTGTTCACCGCCCCGATCGCCGCGCTGCTGCCGTTGCCCAGCCTGCTGGTCGTGCTGGCGGTCTTCGTGTGGTTCGACCGCCTCGAGCCCGAACCGTGGCAGGAGCGCATCCACGCGGTGCTGTGGGGCGGGACCATCGCGGTGGTGGGCTCGGCGCTGGTCAACGCGGTGGTGTTCGCGCTGGCCGGGGACGTCGCTGGTGCGGTGATCTCCGCCCCGATCATCGAGGAGATGCTCAAGGGTGCCGGGGTCCTCTACGCGGTGCGGCGCGGCATGGTCGACAGCGTCACCGACGGCATCGTGTACGCGGGGTGGGTCGCGGCAGGCTTCGCAGCGGTCGAGAACGTCGAGTACTTCGTCGCCGCGGCCGACGAGGGCGCGCTGCTGGCCACGCTGGTGCTGCGTGGGGTGCTCTCGCCCTTTGCCCACCCGCTGTTCACGCTGTGGATCGGGGTGAGCATCGGGCGGGCCGTGGTCAAGGGGCGCAACCCGGTGGTGGGGGCGCTGCCCGGCCTGCTGCTGGCGATCGTGCTGCACGCGGCCTGGAACGGCGCGACGTTCCTGGCCGTCGGGGACACCGCCGTGGTCGCCGGTCTGGTCGCGCTGGGCTTTCTCGGGTTGTTCGTGATCACCGCGGTGGTGCTGGTGGTCGGTCGGCTCAAGGGGCGGCGGCAGCTGGCCGAGCGGGTCCCGGCGGTGGCCCTGCGCTACCAGCTCACCCCCGACGAGGTGCTGGTGTTCTCCGACTGGCGTCGCACCCTGGCCGTGCGCCGGTCGCTACCACGCAGCGAGCGGCATGCGTTCGACGCCCGGCACGCCGCCATCGCGCGGCTGGTCGCCCTCGAGCGTCGGGCGGGCAGCCACGACCCGGGGCTCGAACGTGAGCTCGTGGCCTCGCTGCACGCCGCCCGGGCCGGCCGGCCTCGGAGCGGCTGAAGCCCTCCGAGGTCGACGCGACCCCTGCAACGAGGAGAGACACCGTGCGGAGGATCCGCCAGCACCCGTGCTCGCCGATCGTGACACTCGTCGTTCTGGCGCTCACCCTCGCGGCGTGCGCCGACGACGAGGCCTTCGAGGGTGACGGTGAGCGCGCGGCGCAGCCGTCGAGCACGGTCGATACCGACCTCGCGGCGCTGCTCGAGGATCACCGCTCCGAGGAGTATCCGGGCATGGTGCTGCTCGTCGGTGACCGTGACGAGACCTTCCTCGTGGCGTCGGGCGTCGCTGACCTCGACACCGGAAATGCCCTGCGCACCGACGATCGCTTCCGTATCGCGAGCACGTCCAAACCGATGGTGGCCGCAGCCCTGTTGACCTTCGTCGACGCGGGCCGGCTCGGTCTCGATGACTCGGCCGCCGACCACCTGCCCTCCGGCATCGTCGACCGTCTGGCCAACGCCGACCAGGCCACGGTGCGCCAGCTGCTGCAGATGACCAGTGGCATCCCTGAGTACCTCGACGCGGACGCCTTCTGGGTCGCAGTCGAGCGGGACCCCGCTCACTTCTGGACGCCGGAGGAGGTGCTCGAGTACGCCGACGGGCTCCCGGCCGAGCACGCGCCCGGGAGCGGGTTCCACTACAGCAACAGCAACTACGTTCTCGCTCAGCTGATCCTCGAGGAACTCAGCGCTCAGCCCCTCGCGCAGGTGCTGCAGGATGTGGTGTTCGAACCGGCCGGCATGACCGGGTGTTCCCTCGAGACGGCGGATACCTTCGCGGACGACATGGTTCGCGGCTACGACCTTGGCGTGTCCGGCGACCTCGTCGACGTCACCGAGATCAACGACGGGGTGGGACTCGGGGACGGTGGGGTGGTGTGCCGGGCTGAGTCCCTGGTGCGCTTCCTGCCCGCGCTCGTCGCTGGTGAGATCCTCGGCGAGGACACGTTGGCGGCGATGCTCGACGGCGTTCCGGCCGGGTCGGGTGCGATCTACGGGCTGGGAATCGATGTCGATCACGACGACGAGTTCGGTCTCACGATCGGACACGACGGTGCCAGCAGCGGGTTCCAGTCGGTGCTGCTCTACGTCCCCGACGATGACCTGAGCGTTGCGGTGCTGACCAACTCCATGGCTCTAGACCTGCCTCCGGAGCTCCCGGATGAACTGCTCGGTTGGTGGTTCGACCGAGGCTAGCGCCGGCGCCCGACGACCGATGAACGTCTCCTGCCCGCCGGAACCAACGACGAAAAGCGCCCGCGCGTGCACGAACGACCACCTATCATTCTCGCACCGATGGGAGCGACGGTCACGTCGATCGGTTCAATGGCGACAATGGGAGAGCCATGATGAGAGCAGCAGTCGTGCCAGCGTTCGGTGAGCCTCTGCAGATCGAGGATCGTCCGATTCCGTCCCCGGGTCCACACGAGGTCCTCGTGCGGATGGAGGCCTCCGGGTTGTGTCACACCGACATCCATGCCTGGCGCGGGGACTGGCCGGTGAAGCCGACCCCGCCCTTCGTCCCCGGGCACGAGGGCATCGGCATCGTCGAGGCCCTCGGCTCGGACGTCACCCGCGTGTCTGAGGGCGACCGGGTGGCGATCCCGTGGCTCGCCTCCGCCTGCGCGAGCTGCGAGCATTGCGTGGCGGGCTGGGAGACGCTGTGCGAGTCCCAGCAGAACTCCGGGTACTCCGTCGACGGCGCGTACGCCGAGCATGCGCTCGCCGACAGCAACTACGTCGGCATCGTTCCCGACGGGATCAACGCCCTTGAGGCGGCGCCGTTGACCTGCGCCGGTGTCACGACCTACAAGGCGGTCAAGGTCGTCGGCGTCGGACCCTCGGACCTGGTCGCGGTGTTCGGGATCGGAGGCCTCGGCCACCTCGCGATGCAGTACGCGCAGATCGCGGGAGGCACCGTCGTGGCCGTCGACCTGGCCGAGGACAAGCTCGATCTCGCGCGGCGGCTCGGGGCGGCATACACGGTCAATGCCCGGGAGCAGGACCCGGTCGAGGTGATCCAGAGCCTGGGTGGCGCCGATCAGGCGATCTGCCTCGCCGTGTCACCACGGGCTTTCGAGCAGGCGTTCCACTCGCTCAAGCGCGGCGGCAGCCTGGCGATGGTCGCGCTGCCGGCCGACAACAACATGACGTTGCCGATCTTCGAGACGGTGCTGAAGGGCATCACCGTGATCGGATCGATCGTGGGGACCCGCAACGACCTCAAGGAGGTCTTCGACCTGCACGCGCAGGGCAAGACCACGGTCGAGTACTCGACCCGCGACCTGGCCACCGTCAACGAGGACTTCGAGTCCGTCGAGTCCGGCGAGGTCTCGGGTCGGCTGGTGTTCGACTTCACGTCCTGACCTGCTCCTGGCCCGCCGGCCGTCCGACCGGCGGGCCAGCCCGACCCGCCGGGCATGGGCGTCACCGGACGGTGTCGACCACCCAGCCTTGCAGGTCATCCGCCCGCTCCGGTGCGGTCCACACCACCGCGCGGTGGGTGGCGGTCCACTCGTAGACGGCCAGTTGCCCATGTCGGGTCGCGAGGTCGAGGAGCGCCTCGCGGTCGGGGTCGACGACGGCGAAGCTCTCCTCGCACCAGCGTCCGTCGGGTGAGCAGCCCCGAGCGGGAAGGATCCGCGCCGGATCGCCGACCAGGGTCAGCAACTCACGGCGGAGCCGGTCGTTGCGCGAGGCGTTCTCCGGGCCGAGTAGGGGCTGGCTGCGCGGGTTGGCGGCCGTGATCACATACAGTCGGTCGATGCCGGCGGGGAACTCGCCGTGGCACGCACCCCGCTGCTGAGGGGCGAGTTCGACCCGGCGTCCGTCCGGCAACTGCAGGTGGAGCACGGTGGCCAGAAAGGCCTCGCGGAGCAGGTCGGTCGACGCAGGTTGCATGGGCTGGCCTCTGCGCGGGGGGCGGTGCTCCACCCTACCCGCCGCAGTCGGCCCCGCACCGCATCGCCGAGGTGGATCGCCGTACGGCGGGCTGGCAGACTCCAGCCGGCGGGGTGCGCCTCGCGCGAGCAGCGGATCGGTCCCTACGAGGGGGAGGGAGGCGTCGGGTGAGCTTGCGCCGGCGACTGCGTGCCCGCGCCGCTGAGTTCATCCGCTCACTGGTTCCCGTGCTGCGTCCCGAGCCGGAGGTCGCCGACGAACTGCTGCGCATCACCCTGCGTCGGTTCCTGGTGGTCGCCGCGATCGCCGCCCCCCTGCACGTCGTGCAGGTCCTGATCTTCCTCACCCGCTCGTACGACACGCCCGAACAGGCACGCTGGCGGCTGGGCATCATCGTCGGGCACGCCGCGTTGCTGGTGCTGGAGGTGGTCCTGCTCGGCTACCTCCTGCGGGTGCGCACCCATGCGAAGATCACCCGCACGATGGGAGCAGTGCGCATCGGGGCCCTGGCCGTGCTGCTGGTCGCCGGGGCGGCGATCGCGGCCGTGGACCAGCTGGTGACCCCGAGCGTGATCCCGTTCCTGGTCACCTGCACGCTCGGTGGGCTGATCGTGCTGCTGCCCCCGCAGCGCTCCCTGCCGATCTACGCGTTCGGGGGCGTGGTGTTCAGCATCGGCATCGGGCTGACACAGACCGACCCGACCGTGCTGACCTCCAACCGCATCAACGGGCTGAGTGCCGTGGCGATCGGGTTCAGCCTCTCGGTCATCATGTGGCAGGCCGAGCTGCGCAACCTGCGGCAGCGCCACTTCATCCACCGCCAGCAGGAGCTGCTCGAGACGACCAACCGGGAGCTGGCCCAGCTCGCGGCCTTCGACATGCTGACCGGTTTGGCCAACCGTCGCTCGCTGGAGATGATGGCGGCCAACGAGGTCGAGCAGATGCGCCGGGTCGGGCACCACTCGTCGTTGCTGCTGATCGACGTCGACGACTTCAAGCAGGTCAACGACGGCTTCGGGCACCCCGCTGGCGACGAGTTGCTGCGCCAGGTCAGCGCCCGGCTCACCGAGCGGGGGCGCAGCTCCGACATCGTGGCCCGCTGGGGCGGTGAAGAGTTCTTGATCCTGCTGCCCCGGACCGATATCGACGGCGCCGCGCACCTCGCCGAGACGTTGCGCGCCGACTTCGCGGCCCGGCACTTCCCGCTCGAGGGCGAAGCGCTGAGGATCACCGTGAGTATCGGAGTGGCCGAGATCGACCTCGACGAGGACGAGCCCATCATCGATGCCTACCGGCGGGTCGACGAGGCCATGTACGCCGCCAAGGGGGCGGGCAAGAACCGGGTCGTGGTGGACGCCCCGGCTGATCGTCGGTGGGTCGAGCGCCCGCCCTCGGACTGATCACGTCAGCCGGCGCCCGTCCACCACCCCGTCGGCCCAGGCGATGAGGTCGTCGATCACCTCGCGGCGATTGACCTCGTTGACCAGCTCGTGACGACCGGGATAGAAGCGATGGGTGACCTTGGTCAGTCCCGCGTCGTCGTAGTGATCGAGCAGGCGCTGGACCCCGCGGGTGGCTTCGCCGACCGGGTCCTGCTCGCCCGACACCACGTGGATGGGCAGTTCCTCGGGTACGACCTCGAGCCGCTCGGGCTGGGCGATGACCCGCAAACCCGCGAGCAGGTCGATCCACAGCTGGGTGGTCGCCTCGAAGCCGCACGCCGGATCGGCGAGGTAGGCGTCGACGGCGTCGGGGTCGCTGGACAGCCAGTCGAACTCGGTGCGGGCCGGTTCGAAGGGTTTGTTGTAGGCGCCGAAGGACAGCGCGGCGAGCAGGGGGCTGCGACCGTAAGGACCGAGCCGTCGGCGCTCGGCCCGGGCAACCGCCGCGCCGAGTTCACCGATGGGTCCGACCGGTCCGTTGGAGCCCGACAGGATCGCGCCGGCGATGGCGCCGGGGAACGTGAACAGGAACTGCTGGGTCAGAAACGAGCCCATCGAGTGTCCGAAGAGCACGACCGGCGCGCCCCGGTGGGCATCCCGCACGCGCTGGTTGAGCCGGTACAGGTCGTCGAGTACCAGCGCCCAACCCCGGCGCGGGGCGAAGAAGCCCAGGTCCTTCTCGCCGGTGGCCGTGCGCCCGTGTCCCCGGTGGTCGTTGCCGTACACCGCATAGCCGGCGGCGGTGAAGGACTCGGCGACGTGCGCGTAACGCCCGGCGTGCTCCGCGAGCCCGTGAGCGAGCTGCACGACCCCACGTACCGAATCGGGGTCGTCGGGCAGCCAGCGGTAGACGTGCACCGCGGTGTCGTCGACCGTGTCGAGGGTGAACGTCGAGCTTCGCATGATGACCGTTCCCGCAGCGTTGGGTCCCCGACTCTAGTTCGTCGGCGCCTCGAGGCGCGCCAGCGCACCTTCGACCAATGAACCGAAGAACAGGGTGCCCTCGTGCTCCCGCATCCCCGTGATGTAGTGGAAGACGTCACCGGGTCCCTGCAGGTTGTGGATCACCCGACCCTCGGGGTCGAGACCGAGCACGAAGGCCACGCGGGCGGCGTCGGGCTGGAGGGACTCGGGCAGCCGCCACACCAGCTTGCGCAGCGCCGGCGAGCGGGGCAGCAGGGCATCCAGGCTGCGGTCGCGAGTCGAGGGCAGCGCGAGCCATACGGTGCCGTCGTCCGCCGTCGACAGGTTGTCGGGGAAGCCGGGCAGGTTGTCGATGAGCACCTCGTGCTCGCCGGCCCGCTCGGAGCCGATCCACACCCGGGTGATGCGGTAGGCGGCGGTCTCGGCCACCAGCACCGCGTCCCCGTCGTGGGTGAGCGCCACGCCGTTGGCGAAGGCCAGGCCGTCGCAGACCACCTCGACGCCGGCGCCGTCCGTCCAGCGCAGCAGCCGTCCGGTGGCCGAGTGTTCGAGCAGGTCGGCCTTGAAGTGTTCGATGCCGAACCGGCGCGAGGAGTCGGTGAACAGCACCGAGCCGTCGGGGTGGATGGCGGCGTTGTTGGTGAACCGCAGGCGCTGGCCCTCGACGGTGTCGACCAGCACGTCGAGGTCGCCCGAGTTCGGGTCGACGAGCAGCAGTCCGCGGTCGGCGTCGCACACGATCAGCCGACCGTCGTCGCGGACCTCGATGCCCAGCGGCCGGCCGCCGGTGTCGGCGATGACCTCGGTGCGTCGCCCGTCGCGGCTGACCCGGCAGACGCGCCCGTCGGCCAGCCCGGTGACCAGTTCGCCGTCGTCGAGCACCGCTACGTCCTCGGGGCCGGTGCCGGGGATCGGCAGAAGCTCGGGGGCGGCCAGCGCTTCGTTGCGGGTATAGGAACCGGTCAGCGCGGGTGCCTTGGGTGGTTGCCAGACCAGCGGGTTCAAGCGGGGCTTGGCCACGGGATCGCTCCGAGTCGTGATCGTCGTGATAGACAGCGGCACCGGGCGCACCCGGTGCCGCTGTCGGTGCGTTGCGGGGGCTACTCGGCGCCCTCGTACTTGAAGGACACCTTGACCTTGGCACGGTAGGCGGTCACCGCGCCGTCCTCGAGGATCATGTCGAGCTCGCTGACCTCAGCGATGCGCAGGTCGCGCAGCGACTGGTTGGCCCGGGCGACCGCGGCCGATGCCGCCTTCTCCCAGGATTCAGTGCTGGTGCCGACCAACTCGATGATCTTGTAGACGCTCTCTGCCATGTGGTGCGCTCCTGCCGTTGGATGCTCCTACCTTTGTCGACCCCGTGCCACCGCGCAAGGGGGTTGATCGGTGTCCGCACGGTCGGGGCTGGCTCAGTCGGTGGCCGGTACGACCCCGTCCAGGGCGAACTCGACGGTGTTGCCGGCAGCGAGCTCCTCGGTACGTTCCCCGCAGGTGATGGTCACAGCCGGCAGATCCGAGGCTGGGGCGCTGAGGACCAGCGCGTCGTGGTCGAGCAGCACCTGCAGGTGGTGGCCGCGGTAGAACAGGCTCAGCCGCAGCCGGTCGACCTCTTGGGGCAGTGCCGGCTCGAACACCAGTCGGTTCTCCTCCACGACCAGGCCGGTGTAGCCACGTTGGACGAGGTCCAGGGTGCCGGTCATGGCCCCGAGGTGGATGCCCTCGGGTGTGGTGCCGCCCTGGATGTCGGCGACGTCGCTGCGCAGAGCCTGGTGGAACAGCTCCCAGGAGCGCTCACGGTCGGAACGGGCCAGCAGCCAGGCGTGCACCACGCCGCTGAGCGTCGAGCCGTGGGACGTGCGTCGGCGGTAGTAGTCGATGATCTCGGGGATGTGTTCGGCGGACCACTCGTAGCCCAGGCCCCGCAGGATGCGTTCGAGCTCCTGCGCGGAGAGCAGGTAGAACAGCATCAGCACGTCGGCCTGCTTGGCCAGTTGGTAGCGGTTGGGGGTGTCGCCCTCCGCGTGCAGGATGCGGTCGAGGCGCTGGATGTCGCCGTAACGCTCGCGGTACCCGTCCCAGTCGAACTCCTCGAGGTGCTCGTAGCCCGCGAACTGGCTGATGATGCCCTCGTCGTGGAACGGCACGTTCATGCGCCTGGTGAGGTCCTCCCAACGGTCGAGTTCGGAGCGCGAGAGGTCGAGCGCCTGCCACAGATCGTGACGCATGTGCTCGGGCAGCAGGTCGAGCAGTTCGAAGATGCGCGACAGCGTCCACACCACCATGATGTTGGTGTAGGCGTTGTCGTCGAGTCCGGGCTCATCACGGTCGACGTAGCCGTCGTGGTACTCGTCGGGCCCCATCACGCCATTGAGGTGATAACGGTCGGCGGCTCGGTCGTAGGTGGCCAGGCTGGAGAAGAACCGGGCGATCTCGATCATCATCTCCGCGCCGTAGTAGCGCAGGAACTCGAGGTCCCCGGTGGTCTCCACGTACTGCCACACGTTGTAGGCCACCGCGATGTTGATGTGGCGTTGCAGCTGGGAGTTGTCGGGCTTCCACGTCCCCGTCTGGGGGTTGAGGTGCATCTCCTGCGACTCCTCGCGCCCGTCGGAGCCGCTCTGCCAGGGGTAGATCGCCCCGGCGTGTCCGGCCGCCCGGGCCCGCTCCCGCGCCTCGTCCAGCCGCCGGTAGCGGTACATCAGCAGCGACCGGGTCAGCACCGGCATCCGCAGGTTGAGGTAGGGGAAGACGAACACCTCGTCCCAGAAGATGTGACCTCGGTAGGCCTCGCCGTGCAGGCCCCGTGCCGGCACGCCCACGTCGTGGTCGATGGTGTTGGGCGAGACGGTCTGCAGCGCGTGGAAGGTGTGCAGGTTGAGGATGCGCTCGATCTCCTCCCGCTCGCCGAACCGCAGCTCGAAGCGGTTCCACAGCTCGTCCCAACGCGCGACGTGCCGGGCCAGCAGGGTGTCGAAGTGGCGCAGTCGCCGGACCTTGCGCACCGCGTGCTCGGCCGGCTCGGCGATGGCGGGGTCGCGGTGACTGACCACGGTGACCAGCTTCTCCACGGTCGTGGTCTCGCCGTCGACGAGGGGCACGTCGAGGTCGAAGCCGACCAACCCCGGCTCGTCCAGCGCGGTGCGGGCGACGTCGTCGGCGGACCCGTTGCCGTTGTGATGCACCCGTACCCGCGCGGCCTCGGCGATGCGCACGTGGGTCTGGTTGGTCTCGACCACGACCATCACGGTCTCGTCGTCGACCACGGCCTGCTCGACGACGTCGTGGTGATGGTCGGACAGCTCCCGATAGCGGGCCACCCCGGTGTTGCGCACGTTGGCGTCGATGGCGCTGCGCACCTGCAGGTTCCCGCTCCACCCCGACGCGACGAAGGTCGTCTCCAGCCCGGCGACCTGCGGATCGCCCAGGTGCACGAACCGGCGCTGGGTGACCGCCAGACGGCGGTCCTCGGGGTCGCTGACGTCCAGGTGGCGGGTGAGGATGCCGCGGCGCATGTCGAGTGTGAGCCGCTGCTCGTGCAGCGTCCAGGCATCCTCGGCCATGCTGAACCAGGGCCCGTCGTCGATGCGGAAGCGCAGCACCAGCCAGTTGGGCAGGTTGACGATCGACTCGTTGGTGACCTCGACACCGTCGACTTCGTCTTCGAGGCGGTTGAAGACCCCGGCAAGGTAGGTCCCGGGATAGTGGACCCCGTCGGCTTCGGACTCCGGTGCCGCGCCCCGGGTGGCCAGCACTCCGTTACCGAGCACGCACAACGCCTCGCGCAGCCCCTCCTTTCCCGGTTCGTAGCCGTCGTAGGTCAGCATCCACTCGCTCATGGCGTCGGTCTCCTCGGTGCGGCGCCGTTCAGGCGTCGGTCGTGTCGGTGCCCGGCAGTGCGGCGGCCAGCTGCTCGAGCAGCTCACGGGCCTGGTCGGTGTCGTCGAGCACGGCCTGGGCGATGGTGGGCCGGTCGTGCTCCTCGCCGCGCACCACCACCGCCCAGCCGCCTTCGGCCAGCACCGCGCGGAAGCCGTCCTCGTCGGTGAGGTCGTCGCCGAGGTAGACCGGCCGGTGGTCGCTGAGCTCGAGTTCCTCGAGCAGCGCGTCGATCGCGCGGCCCTTGTCCCAATCGATGTCGGGGCGCAGTTCGTGGATGCGCTTGCCGCCGGTGGGGCGCAGCTGGGGGTGATCGGCGGCCACCTCGGCACAGACGGCGGCGATGCGTGCCCGGTCGTCGGGGTCGTCCACCTGCCGGTCGTGGACCGCGATCGCGAAGCGCTTGCGTTCGACCCGGGCACCGCGGATGCCGGCCAGGCGCTCGTCGAGCGCGGCCTCGGCCGCGTCGAGCGCCGGGGTCAGCTCGGTGGCCAGCTGGTGGCGGCTGCCGTCGGGGTGCAGGATGTCGAAGCCATGGGAGCCGGCGTAGGCCAGCCCGTCCACCGCGACCTTGGCGCGTACGTCGTCGAGGTCGCGGCCGCTGACGATCGCGACCGCGGTGCGCTGGGCCAGCGTGGACAGCGCCTGGCGGGTCGCCTCGGGCAGCAGGGCGGCGTCCGGGTCGTTCACGATCGGGGTGAGGGTGCCGTCGTAGTCGAGGAACACCGCCAGACGCGGCGGGGCTCCGCTCTCGTCCGGATCGAGCCAGCGTGTGACCGGCAGGGCAGCGGGCAGCTCGTTGATCGGCTGGGGGGACGGGGCGGGTATGGCGCTCACGGGCACTCCTGGGTCGTGTTCGTCGGTCGTGTTCGTCGACGGGGTGGAGCATCCCAAGATTCGATGCTCGGCTCCCGCCCGGAAATTCGCCGCGGCTGTTCGTTCGGTGGTCGCCGCGGCACGGGGCGACCGGCCGGCGTTGGTGGGTCGGCCGGGTGGTCGGTGGTTCGTCGGGTCGGGTGCGCGGGTCACAGCGCGCGCACCTCGACCGCCAACCCGTTGAGGACGGCGGTTCCCGAGATCGGGTCGATGGCCTCGCGCGGTGTGAGGCGGTTGCTGTTGACCCCGGGGTTGGCGGTAGCGACGCGTTGTTGCACGCCCTCGAGGTCGTGGCCGAACCCGTGGGGCAGGCTCACCACCCCGGGGCGCAGCGCCTCGGTGATCGCGACCGGCACCTGGACCTCGCCGGCCGGGGAGCTGACCTCGGCCACCGCACCGTCGTCCAGGCCGCGGACCGCGGCGTCGTCCGGGTGCATCTCGAGGGTGCACAGTTGCTGGCCCTTGGCCAGCCCTGGGACGTTGTGCGACCACGAATTGTTGGTGCGCAGGTGGCGCCGGCCGATCAGCAGCAGGTGGTCGGTGTCCGCCGCATTGGTCTTGGCAGCGGCCTCCAAGGCGGCCGTGAGACGGGGCAGGTCGGCGGTGAGTGGCTCCGGGGCGAGTTCGATCCGTCCCGAACTGGTCGTCAGCACCTCGGGCACCCGCGGAGTAAGCGGGCCGAGGTCGATGCCGTGGGGTGCGGCCAGCAGCGCATCCAGGCTCAGTCCATCGGGGTGGGTGCCGAAGCCGTCACCGTACGGCCCGGCGCGCAGCAGGAGGTCGAGCAGGCGCTCGGGGCCGCGTCGAGGGTCGAGCGTGGCGAGCAGTGCGTCGGTGTCGCGGGTCGCCAGCCGGGCGTCGGGATCGGCGACGACGGCCTCGACGGCCTGCCGCGCGACGAAGGCGTCGGCCAGGTCGGGGTCGACCGGCGGGTCCTGGCCCAGCGCGATGGCGGCCAGGGTGAGCAGGATCTCCCACTCGTCGGGCTGGTCCGGTCCGAGCGGCAGGGCAGCAGGGGAGTAGTTCGCGACGTTGCGGACGGCCAGTGCGCTGAAGACCAGGTCGTAATGGGAGCGCTGCAGGATGCCCGGGGGTGGCAGGACCACGTCGGCGTGCCGAGAGGTCGCGGTCAGGTAGGGGTCGACCGACACGACCAGGTCCAGTGAGGCGATCGCAGCGTCCAGCCGGGTGGCGTCAGGGGTCGAGATCACCGGGTTGCCCGCTACGGTGATCAGGGCACGGACCTGGCCGGGTCCCGGGGTCTCGATCTCGTCGGCGAGCGTCGCCACCGGCAGCTCGCCGATGGCCTCGGGCAGCCCGCGCACGCGGCTGTGGCGGCGGCCGTGCCGGAACGGGCGGCGCCGAGGGCCGCGGTGGTGGGCCGGTTTGGGGAACATCGCCCCGCCGGGCCGGTCGAGGCTGCCGATCAGCACGTTGACCACGTCCACCAGCCAGGAGGTGGTGGTGCCGAAGGCGGCCGCGGTGGTCCCCAGCCGGCCGTAGACCACCGAGCGTTCGGTGGCGGCGAGCTCGCGCGCCAGGCTGCGGATCGCCGCCGCCGGCAGGCCGCACGCGTCCGCGACCCGCTCGGGGGCGAAGGGGGCGGCCAGTGCGGCCACCTGTTCGAGGCCTTCCACGTGCCCGCGCAGGTGGTCGCCGACGTCGACGAGATCCTCCGCCACCAGGGTGGCCACGACCGCCATCAGCAGCAGGGCATCGGCCCCGGGGCGGATCGCGAGGTGGACGTCGGCGCGTTCGGCGGTGCGGGTGCGTTTGGGGTCGACGACCACCAGCCGGCCGCCCCGGCGCTGCAGTGCCGTGAGACGGCCGGGCAGGTCGGGGGCGGTCAGCAGTGAGCCGTTGGACACCCGGGGGTTGGCACCGAGCACCACCAGCAGTTCGGTGCGGTCGAGGTCCGGCACCGGGATCGCCAGCGGGTCGCCGAACAGGTAGCCGCAGCTCACGTGCTTGGGGAGCTGGTCGACACTCGAGGCGGAGTACACGTTGGTGGTGCGCAACGCCTTGACCAGCGGCCGGACGTAGAGTTGCCCGGCCAGATTGTGCACGTTGGGGTTGCCGAGGTAGATCGCGACCGCATCGGACCCGTGCTCCGCGGTGATGGCGCGCAGGCGGGTGGCGACCTCGGCGTAGGCCTCGTCGAAGCCGGCGGGCTCCAGCCGGCCTCCGCGGCGCACCCGCGGGGTGGTCAGCCGGTCGGGATCGGCCTCCAACTGGCCGATCGTGGCGCCCTTCGGGCACAGGTAGCCCCGGCTGAACACGTCATTTGCGTCGCCTCGGACCGCCGCCACCCGGTCGTGGTCGTCGAGGTCGATGGCCAACCCGCAGGTGGCCTCGCACAGTGGGCAGGTGCGGATGACGGTGCGTGCCACGGCGAGCTCCCGGTCGCGTGGTTGTCACCGTAGTCGGACCGGCCGCGCTGGGCAGCCGGCGCCTTCAGGCGGCCGACGAAGCCGGCGGGGCGGTGACGCGGGCCTCCGCCGCCGTGCGGGTCGGTGAGGTGCCCGTCGACAGCCGCATGACCGTCAGCGCGGCCCCGGTACGAGCCACCGCGCGGCGGTTGCGCACGGCAGGACGCGCCAGCTCCAGTGCCCGCTGCTGTACCGGGGTGAGCGAGCCGATCGCCCCGGCGAGCAGGATCCGGTAGCCGCCGCGCGCCGAGCGGGGGATCGGTGGCGTGGCCAGGAAGTGCAGCGCGTCGCGTCCCTGGTGGTTGATGCCGAGCTCACGGTCGTAGCTGGTGAGCACGGCGTCGAGTTCGGCGGCGGTGCGTGGCAGCGTGCCGTCGTCGAGCATCGGCAGCGGGATGCGGTGGGACCGCAGCTCCTGCTGGGCGGTGTCGTCGGCGAGCAACTCGTCGAGGTCGACCCGCGGGTCGAGCAGGGCCGCGATCCGCGACTGTTCGAGCACGAAGCGGTCCGCGTCGGCGCCGAGGACCGGGTGCGGCGCCCACAACCGGTCGGCGGCGAGGAACGAGGAGGTCAGCGCGACCGCCACCCAGGTCAGCAGCCGGGGATCGTCGGCCCGGTAGGCACGTCCGTCCGGGGCGGTGCCGACCACCCGGGGGTGCACCGCGCGCACGCGCCGAGAGATCATCAGGGCCTCGCGGGTCGAACCGAAGGTGGTGACCGTCACGTAGGCCGAGGTGCGCTGCAGTCGCCCCAGCGGGTCGTCGCGGAACGCGGAGTGGTCGGCGACCCCCGCCATGGCCAGCGGGTGTGAGACCTGCACGAGTAGCCCACGCAGACCCCCGGCGATCGCCGCCGGCTCGCCGATGACCCGCCAGGATGGCGAGCCCGCGCCGGTCAAGCCGGGATCGCCGGGCTCGGCCGTGGCCTCGATCGGCGGAGGACCGAACATCCGCGTCAGCGTGCGGCGCACGGCGGCACGCAGGACCGGGACGCCACTCGGCATGAGCCGGGCCAGCGTCGCGCGGGTCGGATGGTCGGCAGGTGCGGGTGGGGCACTCACCTCGACGGACTCCTGAGACCGGGACGTGGGGGCTTCGACGCCGGGGAAGGTCGCGGGCGGGTGCGCCTCAGTCGCCGTAGCCACTGAGGACGTCGTCGATCCCGCCGAGCGCGAGCTGCTCGGCCTCGCCGGGCTCGTCGCCGCCCCGGCCACGCCGTGGTGGCGGGGCGTCCAGTGGCTCACCCGTCAGAGCGGTCCACCACCAGCGCAGGCCTCGGGGGGCGTTGCGGGCGCCGAGCGTGGCGAAGGGACGGTCGGTGCGTCCGAGGAACACCACCTCGGCGACCACCGCGTCGACCACGGTGCGCACCGCGTCGTCGTGCGGATAGTCGGCGCGCAGCATGGGCACGACTTCGCCCCGGGTCTCGGTGGGTCGGTAGCGGGCGCCGGCCGGGGTCGGGTCGTCCGCCAGGCGCTTGCGGGCCTCGCGCCAGAGCAGGCGCTGGCGGGCGAACCAGTCCCAGGCGTAGGCGGGAGGGGATGGCGTCACGAGCAGTTCGAGCTCCCCGGACGGTAGGTCACCAGCGTAGGGGACTGCCGACGGGCGGGCGCTAGGGTGCCGCGCCATGAGCGCATGACGGCCGGCTTCGAGCAGCCGGGAAAGGGACGGGTCGATGACGGTGGCTCAGCGATGGGATGCGGGACCTTGCCGGTCGGCGGCGGTGGCCGTGCGGCTCGCCGTGCTGTTCGCCGGACTGCTTGCCGGACTGCTTGCCGGACTGCTCGCGCTGCCGGGCGTCGCTCTCGCTGATCCTGCGGCGCCGGACGACAACCCACCGTTCGATCCGGTGGTGTTCGTGCACGGGGCGCTGGGCTCGGCCAGCCAGTTCGAGTCCCATGCGATGCGCTTCACGTCCAACGGCGTGCCCCAGGAGCGGCTGTTCGCCTTCGAGTACGACACCACCCGGTCCTCCGAGGAGGCGCTGGCCGAGGACGTCGCCCGGCTCGACGGGTTCGTCGACGAGGTACTCGCGACCACCGGCGCCGACACCATCAGCCTCATCGGCCACTCGCGGGGCACCGGTGTCGCCCACGCCTACCTCGGCGGCGACCCCGACCGCGCCGCCAAGGTCGCGCGCTACGTCAACCTCGACGGCCGCTCCGCCGAGCAGCCACCCGGCGGGGTGCCCACCCTGGCGGTGTGGGCCGCACCGCGCCAGGACCCCGACGCCCTCGACGAGCGGGAGATCGTCGGGGCTCGCAACGTGCGGCTGGCCACGCAGAGCCACACCCAGGTCGCGACCTCGGCCGAGACCTTCCGTGAGATCTTCGAGCACGTGACCGGCCGGGAACCCGACACCGTCGAGGTGCTGCCCGCCGCGCAGGTCAGCGTCGCCGGGCGGGCGGTGATCCTCGGGGAGAACCGCGGGCCGACCGACGTCGGTCTCGAGCTGTGGGAGGTAGAGACCGGTACCGGCCAGCGTGTCGGCGATGAGCCGGTCATCGCCGTCGATCTGCCCGATGACGGGTCGTTCGGTCCGTTCGACGTCGAGCCCGGTGTGCGCTACGAGTTCGCGGTGCTGCAGTCCGAGGTGGTCCATCACCACTACCTCGAACCCTTCGAGCGCAGCAACCACTTCGTGCGCCTGCTGGTCTCCGAACCCGGCTCGCTGCTGGAGTTGGTGCTGCCCTCCGACCCGGGGGCGGCGGCGCTGACCATCCAGCGCAACCGTGAGTGGTGGGGGGATCAGGCCGGTTCCAACGACTCGTTGACGGTGGCCGGCACCGAGCTGATCTCCCCGGCGCTGTTCCCCCGCGCCGACTGGTTGATCGGCACGTTCGTCTACGACGACGGCGCGGACCGCACCTCGAACCTCGACGAGCCGATCGGGATCTTCTCCCTGTTCCCGTTCATCACCGGCATCGACCGGTACCTCCCGGCGACCGAGGACGGCAGCGGCACCATCGAGGTGCGCGCCGTTCCGCGCCAGGCCGACGGGCGCGTGATCGACCTGAGCGTGCCCGACCGGCCCTCCGCGGGCCACCGCACCTCCCTGCAGTTCAAGGACTACCTCGAGGTGCTGGACCCCGAGACCCCCGCGCCGTTCACCGACGTGTCCTCCGACTCGGTGCACGCCGAGGCGATCCGCACCCTGCAGCTGGCCGGAATCGTGCGCGGCGTCGACGAGCAGACCTTCCGTCCCGGCGCGTCGATCCGCCGCGACCAGGCCGCCTCGATGCTGGCCCGGGCGCTCGAGCTCGACCCGGTGGATCACGGACCGTTCGACGATCTGGCCGGCAACGTGCACGCCGGGGCCGTCAACGCCCTGGCCGCGGCCGGGCTGGCCGAGGGCAGCGAGGGCAGCTTCCGGCCCGCCGAGCCGATCACCCGGGCCCAGGTGGCCTCACTGCTCGGTCGCGGGCTCGGGCTCGACCCGGTCGACGACGGACCGTTCAGCGACGTGCCACCGCAGTTCGTGCATGCGCCGATGATCAATGCGCTCGCGGCCATCGACGTGGTACGGGGTATCGATGCCACGACGTTCGCGCCGGGGCGCGACGTTCAGCGCGACCAGTTCGCCTCGATGCTGGCCCGCGCGCTCGACCACGCCGCCGGGTGACGGGTCAGTTCGAGTCGCGGAAGTCGGCCAGCGCCTCGTTGAAGGTGTCCGACGGGCACATCACGTCATCCGCGCGGGACCGGTCGGGCCAGTAGTAGCCGCCGAGGTCCACCGCCGGGCCTTGGACCTCGAGCAGCTCGGCCAGGATCGTGGCTTCCTGCTCGACCAGACGTCGGGCGAGGGGTCCGAAGACCACCCGCAGCACCTCGTCGTCGTCCTGCTGGTTCAGCGCGGTCGCCCAGTACTGCGCGAGGTAGAAGGTGCTGCCGCGGTTGTCGAGCTCACCGACCTTGCGGGACGGGGAGCGGCCCTCATCGAGGTAGCGGGCCGTGGCCTGATCCAGGGTGCGTCCGAGCAGGGCGGCGCGCTGATCCCCGGTCTTCTCGGCCAGGAAGGTGAAGGAGGCCGCCAGTGCGAGGTACTCGCCGAGCGAGTCCCAGCGCAGGTGGTTCTCCTTGGCCAGCTGCTGCACGTGCTTGGGGGCGGAGCCGCCGGCCCCGGTTTCGAACAGCCCACCTCCGTTCATCAGCGGCACGATCGAGAGCATGCGGGCGCTGGTGCCCACCTCCAGGATCGGGAACAGGTCGGTGAGGTAGTCACGCAGCACGTTGCCGGTGACGGTGACGGTGTCCTGTCCGGCGCGGGAGCGCTCGATGGTCAGACGGGTGGCCTCGGCGACCGGCAGCACCGGCAGCTCGAGCCCGTCGGTGTCGTGACGGGCGAGTTCGTCGGTGACCTTGCGCAGCACCTCGACGTCGTGGGCGCGGGTGTCGTCGAGCCAGAACACCGCCGGAGCGCCGGTGGCCCGCGCCCGGTCGACGGCCAGCCGGACCCAGTCGCGCACCGGTGCGTCCTTGGTCTGGCACATCCGCCAGATGTCGCCGGCCTCGACCTCGTGCTCGAGCAGCGTGTCGCCGGTCGAGCTCACGACCCGCACGGTGCCGGGCGCGTCGAGTTCGAAGGTCTTGTCGTGCGAGCCGTACTCCTCGGCCTTGCGGGCCATCAGCCCGACGTTGGACACCGATCCCATGGTGGTGGGGTCGAACGCGCCGTTGCGCTTACAGTCCTCGATCATCTCGCCGTACAGCGCGGCATACGACGAGTCGGGGATGACGCACTTGGTGTCCTGCTGGGCGTCGTGGCGGTTCCACATCTGGCCCGAGTCGCGGATCACCACCGGCATCGAGGCGTCGATGATGATGTCGGAGGGCACGTGCAGGTTGGTGATGCCGCGGCTGGAGTCGACCTGGGCGAGGTCGGGGCCGCGCTCGTAGGCCGCGTCGAGGTCGGCCAGGATCTCCCCGCGCTGCTCGTCGGGCAGGGCCTCGATCGCGGTCAGCAGGCTGGCCATGCCGTCGTTGGGGGAGACGCCGAGCCCGTCGAGGACCTCGGCATGGCGCTCGAAGAGTTCCGCGAAGTAGGTGCGCACCGCGTGGCCGAAGATGATCGGGTCGGAGACCTTCATCATCGTGGCCTTCAGGTGCACCGAGAACAGCACCCCCTGCTCGCGGGCGTCGGCGAGCTCCGCGGCGAGGAAGTCCACCAGTGCCTCGCGGCGCATCACGGCCGCGTCGATGATCTCGCCGGGCTCGAGCGGGGTGGAGGCCTTGAGTACGGTCACCTCCCCGTCGGTCCCGACGTGCTCGATGCGCACGTCGTCGGCCTCGGCGGCCGTCGTGGAGCGCTCGGTGGAGCGGAAGTCGCCTTCGCCCATCGTCGCCACGTGCGAGCGTGAGTCGGGAGACCAGGCACCCATGCGCGGCGGGCGCTTGCGCGCGAAGGCCTTGACCGCGGCCGGTGCGCGGCGGTCCGAGTTGCCCTCGCGCAGCACCGGGTTCACCGCGCTGCCCTTGACGTTGGCGTAGCGGGCCTGGACCTCGCGCTCAGCGTCGGTGGCGGGCGACTCGGGGTAGTCGGGCACCGCGTAGCCGGCGGCCTGCAGTTCGGCGATCGCGGCCTTGAGTTGCGGGATGGATGCGCTGATGTTGGGCAGCTTGATGATGTTGGCCTCGGGCGTGCGGGCGAGCTCACCGAGCTCGTGCAGTGCGTCGGGCACCTGCTGGCCCTTGTCGAGGTGGTCGGGGAAGGCTGCCAGGATCCGGGCCGCCAGCGAGATGTCGCGCATCTCCACCGCCACGCCGGCCGCCCCCGCGAACGCGTCGAGCACGGGCATCAGGGCGTGGGTGGCGAGTGCCGGAGCCTCGTCGGTGTAGGTGTAGATGATGGTCCTCATGGAGCGCTGGTCCCTTGTCGCGATCGTCGGGTCGGTGCCGGGCGCCCCGACAAGCTACTCGCTCGGCACGGCCCGGGTCCGGGTTCCGTGCCCGGTTTGCACTTCTGGTAAGGCTAACCTAAGTTCCTGGTGAAGCCGCCGGCGCTCCCGCCGATCCCTGCGGCTGTGCGGTCCAGACCCTGGTCCGCGACCCCGATCGAGGAGATCCTTCGTGAACCACCTGCCTGCCACCCGCGGCTGGCTGATCACTGCGACCGCGGTCGCAGCGTTGGTGCTCGCTGCCTGCGGCGCCGGCGACGAGGCCGCCGACGAGCCGATCGACGACGCCACCGAGGACACCGACCCCGCGGAAGACGACG
>SLLJ01000125.1 GCA_007134165.1 Nitriliruptoraceae bacterium
ACCCGATGCCCTACGACCCGATGCCCTACGACCCCAACCGGAGCCCGATCGTGCGTCCCGTCAAGCTCGCTGCCCTCGCGCTGTCCCTGCTGATCGTGGGCGGGTGCGCCAGCACCGATGCCGCACCCGCTGAGCCCGAGGCCTCCAACCCGACCGCCACGGAGTCCAGTTCCGGGACCGAGGCGCCGGGCGTACGCACCCAGCCCGCCGGAGAGGCCGCCTCGCTGCTCGACGACCCGGACGTGATCGTGCTCGACATTCGGACCCCCGAGGAGGTCGCCGAAGCGCGCCTGCCCGCCGACGTGCTCAACCTCGACTTCTACGAGGACGACTTCGCTGCGCAGCTCGCCGCGCTCGACCCGGAGGCGAGCTACCTCATGTACTGCCGGTCGGGCAACCGCTCGGGGACGACCCGCGCCCTGCTCTCAGAGCTGGGGTTCCGGGACGTCGTCGACATCGAAGGCGGCATCATCGAGTGGGCCGAGGCCGGGCTGCCGCTCACCAACTGAAGCCAGTGGGTCAACGAAGGGGTCGAGCACATCGAGTGGCTCGGCCCCTTGTCGTGCCGCCACGCGACCCGGACCCAGCATCGGGACCAGGAAGGCGACCACACCGAGGAGGAACAGTGCGCTGGCGCTCAGCGCCCACCAGTTGCGGGAGAGCGCGCTGTCGATCAGGAAGCCGAACGAGCTGAACAGGAACAGCAGCCAACCCGCGAGTTCCCAACGCTCACGCATACTGCCACCTCCTCACACCCGCACAGGGCACCTGCGTGGACCGCATCGATGCGGCCGGGTCACTCAGCGCTCCGAACGAGCGCGAACAATGATTCTAGAGCTTGGGCACCCTCCGCGCCCAGCCGGCGTTCGAGATCCTGCTCGAGCTCGGCGCGGTGGGCGCGGGCCGCACTGACCAGCTGGATCCCACGGTCGGTGAGCACCACCGGGCGCGGACGTCCGGTCTCCTGGCCACCGCCAGCAGTGACCAGGCCGTCGTGCCGGAGTGCGCAGACGAGCTGGTGCACGGCCTGACGGGACACCCCGAGCGCCCGGCTCAGCGCCGGCAGGCCGGTCCCGGGCGGTGCAGCGTGCTCGAGCAGGCGCAGCCGTGTCGGCGAGATCGCCGGCCAGCCGTCGGCTGACAACCGGTCACCGAGGTCGCGATCGAGCGCGTCGCCGAGGGCGTGCAGGGCCGCCGCGAGTCCACCCGGTGGTGGCCTGCTGCTCCCCGGTCGCGCCCCCGGTGCCCGGATGCCTCGACTGCTCCGGCCGGCCCCGGCCCGGGACGTGCCGCGGGCCGAATGACGGGAGGACGGGAAAGACGCCATGCGGCAGGTTACGCCCACTGTCAATCTACTTGACATGAGGACGCCGCAAAGCGGCACCCACCTGGACAGGCAACAGCGCAGGGTAGGGAGTCGCGGACCACTGACGTCAAGGGACTTGACATTTCGGCGGGCACAGCGCAGGGTCGCCGAGGATCACCGACCGGGCGCACCACGCAGCGCGCACCACGCGCTGCGCCCCGCGCCGGGGTGGCGCGGGGCGCTCGCGTGCGGGGACGCGGAGACGAGGGTCGAAAGGCTTTCCTACGCGACCGCTTCGATCTCGAACCCGAGCTCAACGAGCCGCGTGTCGGAGTCGTCGATGAGCACCGGGGTGCGGCCGGCCCGGGTCAGCAGTGAGGTGGCAATGGAGGCGCGGTAGCCCGACGCGCAGTGGACCCAGACTTCCTTGCCTTCCGGGACCTCGGTGGCACGGCGGGACAGCTCGTGGATCGGGATGTGCTGCGAGCCGGCGATGGCACCGCTGGCACGCTCGTCGTGGCGCCGCACGTCGAGCACGTGCACGTCATCGCTGCCGATGACCTTGGCGAGGTCCTCCAGGGTGGCGATGCGGTACGAGCTGCGGTCCAGTCCCTGACCGAAGGCTTCGATGCCACCCAGCGCCTGCGCCGCCGGCCGGTCGATGCCCACCCGGACCATCTGGCGCTGAGCCTCGGAGACCTCCTCCTGGGTGTCGCCGACCAGCGTGATCGGCACGTTCCACGGCACGATCCAGGCGAGGTAGGTGATGAAGGAGTTACCGACCTCGACGTTGACGGTGCCGAGCACGTGGTCCTTGGCATACGCCGTGCGCGAACGCAGGTCTACGACCCACTCGCCGACGTGGATCCGGCGGGAGAGTTCGACCGGGTCGGCTTCCAGCGCCGGGGACAGGTCGACGCCATCGGGGCCGACCTTGTTGCGCGGCGCCATGTGCGCGTAGTACCGCGGGTAGGCGTCGAGTCCCGACAGCAGGGTGGTGACGAACTCCTCCTCGTCGGTAATCGTGAGCGCGAGGTTGACCTGCTTCTGCTCGCCGATCGTCGAGGTCTCGACCCCGTACTTGGGGTCGACGTTGGAGGTCTGCTCGTCGGCGGCCGCCGAGGAACAGAACGAACCGAAGCCGTGGGTGGGCAGCACCGTGGTGTCGTCCTCGAGTTCGCTGGCCAGCCGCCGGGCCGTCGCAAACTGGTGGCGGGTCAACTCCTCGGCCAGCGAACGGGCCACGAGATCGGTGCGCCCGACCGAGCCATACAGCAGGCTGCCGCCGGTGAACACCGCGGTCTGCTCGCCGTCGGTGGCAACATACGAGAAGTGGGTCGGCGTGTGACCGGGGGTGTGCATCGCGCGGATCGTGATCCCACCGACCTCGACCTCGTCGCCATCGCGCACGCCGTGGAAGTCGTAGAACATCTCTTCATCGGCGTTGAGCACGTAGGTGGCACCGGTGATGCGGACCAGTTCATAACCGCCGGTGACGTAGTCGTTGTGGTTGTGGGTCTCGAAAACGTGGGTGATCTTCAGGCCGCGCGGCTCGGTGACCTCGAGGACCCGGTCGATGTCGCGCTGCGGGTCGATGACCGCGGCCACCTCGCCGTCGGTGACGACGTAGCTGCGGTCGCCCAGCGAGGGCGTCTCGATCGTGAGGATCTCCATCGGTTGTGCTCCCTTGCATGATCGGTCGTCGGGCTCGTCACGCGGTCCAACGCACCTTATGGTCCGGACATTTCTGCTGGAGCGCCGTCCACTACCCGCGAGCGCTGATCGCACACGACCCTGCGTCCTACATCGGCCCCGCAAGAGTGTCGACGTCGCGCAGTCGGCACGGCGACGTCGGGGACGCGGCCAGGCAGGCCATGGCGGCCGCGGGATCGAGGTGCAGGCGGTCACGGAAGCCGACCAGCAACCCGCCGCGGCGCAGCGGCTCGGTCACGCCCTCCCGCGCACCGGCCAGGTGGAGGGTCACCCCCGCGGCCCGGCAGGCCGCATCCGCCGACACCAGCGCCTGCACCCCGGTGGCGTCCGCGGTCGGCACGGCGGTGAGATCGAGCACCAGCAGCCCGGCCGCATCGGCGGCCAGGTGCTCGTCGATCGCGTCGAGCAGCCGGACCCCGCTGGCGGGCAGCAGGTCGCCGTCGACCGCGAGCAGGTCCACCCCGGGCAGGTGCTGGGCCTCGAGCCGCAGCCCACCGACGCGCCACAGCAGCAGCAGGAAGCTCGCGGCGATCCCTACGCCGATGCCGAGCTCGACCCCGAGCAGCAGCGTGGCCAGGAACGTGATCCCCAACGCCCACCCATCGGTGGGCTCGATGCGACTCACGTGGACGGCCTCGTGCACGTCGACGAGAGAAGCGACCGCGACCACCACGACCGCGGCGAGCACGGCCTCCGGCAGCGTGCCGAAAGCCGGGGCCAGCACCAGCAGGGCCAGCACCACCCCGGCGGCCGCGACCAGCCCGGCCAGTGGCGTGCGCGCACCGGCTGTGTGGCTCACCGCGGTGCGCGAGAAGCCGCCGGCGACCGGGAAGGCCTGGAAGATCCCCGCTGCGAGGTTGGCCGCACCCGAGGCGATGAGCTCCTGGTTGGGATCGATGCGGTCCCGAGTGCGGGTCGCGATCGCCCGCGCGACGCTGATGCCCTCGAGGTAGGAGAGCAGGGCGATGACGATCGCGCCGGGCAGTAGGGCCAGGATCACCTCGACGGGCGCGCCCGGCAGCGTCGGCCGCGGCAGGCCCGCGGGGACGGCTCCGATGGTGCTCACGCCCAACGCCTGCAGATCGAGCAGTGGGACGGCCGCAGTCGCCGCGACGACCAGCAGCAGCGGCACCGGCAGCCGTCGGCGCAGGCGCTTGCCGAGCACCAGCGCCGCGATTGAGATCGTGGCCAGCGCCACCGTCGGCAGGTGGGCGTCGGGCAGCGCGGCGAACAGGGCTCCGATGCGCTCGAGCCACGACTCCGGACGGCCGATGTCGAGTCCGAACAGTCGGTCGAGTTGGCTGGTCGCGATGACGATCGCCGCCGCCGAGGTGAAGCCGCTGACCACCGGGTGCGACAGCATCGAGGTGAGCCGACCGATGCGCAGCGCGCCGAGCAGCAGTTGGACGCCACCGACCAGCAGCGCGAGCAGCCCGGCCAGGGCGGCATAGCTCGCCGGGTCGCCGTCAGCCAGTGGTGCCAGCGTCGAGGCGGTCAGCAGGGCCACGATCGCGACCGGCCCGAACGCCAGCTGCCCGGAGGTGCCGAGCAGGGCGTAGACCATCAGCGGCACCGTGGCGGCGTACAGCCCGGTCACCGGTGGCATGCCCGCCAGCGCGGCGTAGGCCATGCTCTGGGGCACCAGCATGGCCGCGACGGTGAGCCCGGCGATGAGGTCGGCGCGTCGGGAGGCGGCGTCGGAGCGGGCGATCCAGCCGATCAGCGGAACGAACCGTCGGAGGCGCGAGGTGGCTCGTGCGGACAGATCAGGAGGCGGGGCGGGGGCGCTCACGGCAGGATCCCGGGGTCAGCGAGCTGGGCAGGACCGGGCAGACGCAACCAGACCGAGAACCACACGAGCCGGGTCAGGTCCGGGGGGTCCCGGCCAGAACCCGGCTCGTTGGAAAGGTGCGGGAGAACGTGGGGAGGGAACGAGGGCGCGCGCGGTCAGCCGGCGGAGGCTGGCTCGGCGCTGATCCGGGGGCGGTTGTAGGGCAGCTTGGACAGCAGCATGCCCATGGCGCAGGTGTTGGTCGCCGCCGCGAAGATCTGTCCGGCGCCGACGAACGCGGCGATGAAGATCGCCGGCTGCCACACGAAGCTGACCAGGATCGCGCTGAGCACGATCAGGCCCGCGACGAAGCGGACCTGACGCTCCAGGTCCCAGCGCATACGGTCGACCACGACGTCGAGCCCTTCGGCCTCCCAGGCAAGCATGCCGCCTTCGAGGATCGGCAGCTCGGGGAGTCCGGCGGCGACGAGCTTCTCCTGCGCCTGGTGAGCCCGGGCGCCTCCGCGGCAGACGAGCAGGATCTCGCTCTCGCGGGCATGCTCGGCAACCGTGCCGAGGTGGGTGTCGAGCTGGTCGAGCGGGAAGTTCTTCGCGCCCGGGATGTGGACGGACTCGAACTCACCGGGCGTGCGCACGTCGATGACCGTGACGCGGTCACGGTCGACAGCGGACGGGCGGACACAGAACGTGGCGGACATCGGGAGCCTCCAGGCAGCTTGGTACTGGGTGTGCCGTTGGTTCGGAATCCTACCGCAGGTGGACCGAAATGTCCAGACAATTCGCAAGCATCCTTCAGTATCCGGCCGGCCGGTGGGCCCGCACCAGGACATCGACGGCCACACGGGGTCCTTGGTCGGTCACGACCTCGCGATCGACCTCGGCGGAAGCTTGTACCAGCAGGCCGCTGCCGTCAAGGTCGGCGAGCACTTCGTCGACCGTCGGACACAGCGCGGGATCGGGTGGTCCCCCGACTCCGCGCTCGAGGTTGGCTCGCGCATGGGCGACCACCAGCAGCGTGCCACCCGGCGCGACCAGCCCGGCCGCCCAGCGGTGGATCGACGCGAGCTGTTCGCGGGGCAACTGCAGGTAGGCGAGCACGACGAGGACAGCGGGCACCAGGGCCGGCGTATCGGTCAGGTCGGCAAGCGTCCACCGGACCCGCACCCCGCGGCGGGCAGCGATGGCCCGACCCTTGTCGATGGCGACTGGGGAGAACTCCACCGCCTCGACGTCGTAGCCCTGCTCGGCGAGCCAGATCGCGTTGCGTCCCTCGCCGGCGGCCAGGTCCAACGCCCGGCCCGGAGGCAGGCCCGCGACCTCACGGGCGACGAAGACGTTGGGCTCGGCCGACCACACCAGCTCGCGCTCTTCGTAGCGTTCGTCCCACGCACGGGCATCCACTGCGGCCTCCTCGGTCACCTCCCGCCCAGCCTACGCAGGGTGCACACCGGGGGTGCCGACGTCCCCCAGCTCGCCCCGCACGCACGAAACCCCCGCCCCCGCAAGTTCCGCGCCCACCAACCCGCCCAGGGTGCCCCGGGAGTGCCCTGCGGCGCCGAGGGCGGCATCCGGGGCCAGACCGGCCCCACCAACACCCCCCAACCCACCCCGCACGCACGAAACCCCCGCCCCCGCAAGTTCCGCGCCCACGGCAACGGCCGGGACGCAAGCAACGGCAGTCGGGGCAACGGCAGGGGGGACGCAAACGGCAGGAGGGACCCAAACGGCAGCCGGGGCAGCCGGGGCAACGGCAGGGGGGACGCAAACGGCAGGAGGGACGCAAACGGCAGCCGGG
>SLLJ01000493.1 GCA_007134165.1 Nitriliruptoraceae bacterium
AGCGCGTTCTTCAGGATCTGCGCCTTGACCAGGTCGAGGACCTCGGTGCGCACGTCGTCGCGGCGGTCGGACCAGCGCAGTCCGCCGCGGGCAACCGGGCCACCACGCAGGTGCACGCCCTCCACCCGCGGCGAGTGGACGAACACCTCGCGGTGGGGAACCGGGCGGGGCACCCCCGGGATCCGGGCCGGGTCGAGCTTGAAGGCCAGGTAGCGCTCGCCGGTGGTGTCGGCGATGGCATCCGCGCGGAAGGCGTTGGTGCGCAGGGTCGCGTCCACCAGTTGGACGAACATGCGCAGGATCCGGTCATGGTCGAGCCGGTCCAGCACGTCGCAGGCGGCCAGCGCGTCGTGGCGCGCGGCCTCACCGCCCGAGTCGTCGGCGACGGCCGGGTCGAAACGGGCGTGCAGGTAGGCGACGAGCGCACGCACCACGTCGGGGTTGGCGACCAGCACGTCGTTGACGTAGGCAGGGGTGTAGGCCGCCCCCAGCTGCCGGCGGTAGCGGCGGTAGGCGCGCAGGATGCTGACGTCGCGGTGGTCGAGGCCGGCGACCAGCACCAGCCGGTTGAGCGAGTCGATCTCGAGGTGTCCACGCCAGGCGGCGAGCACGGCGTCGGCGACCCGCGGACCGTCGCGGTCCGGGTCGAGGTCGGCGATGCGCACCCCGAAGTCGTGCAGCACCAGTTGTCGACCATCGATGGTGGGCAGCGTTGGCACGGCCTCGTCGTCGTTGGTGACTGCACCCCCGGCCTCGGCCAGAGGCGTGAGCTCCGTACGGTCGTCGGCCAGTGGGTAGGGCACCTCCTCGACCACGGTCAGCCCGAGGCTCTCGAGGATCGGAAGGAACCCCGACAGTTCGAGTGCGGTGCCGCGCTTGGCGGCCTTGAGCCGGATGGTGCCGGGCAGCGCCCCGGGGTGCAGGGCGACGAGCAGGTCGGTGTCGGAGTCCTGGAGTCCGTCGAGCAGCAGCACGTCGGGGATCGCCGACTCGGCGGTGACCATGTCGCGGTAGGACCGTGGCAGGCGCTGGCCGACGCCGGCCATCAGTCGGCGGGCCTCGCCGTCCCCGATCCGGCGGTCGAGCGCGTCGGTCAGTTCGTCGACCCAGGAGCGCGCGAGCTGGTGGATCTCCTGTTGGAGGGCAGCCACCGGTACGTCGGGAACCGGCTGGTCGAGCTGGACCAGGAACCGCACCAGCGCCTCGTTGCGATCACTGAGGGAGAGGTCGATGTCGAGGTTTCGGGGCGCGAAGCGGCGCACCAGCGCCCGGTGCACCGCGCGGCGCAGCGACGCGCTGTAGCGGTCGCGGGGGACCGACACCAGCACCGAGATGCTGCGGGTGTGGTGGTCGATGCGCACCAGCGTGCGGATCTCGCGGTGCTCCTCGGCATGCAGCAGGGCGATCAGCGTGGCCTGCAGTTCGTCGACGCTGGCCTGGAACAGCTCGTCCTTGGGTAGCGCCTGGAACAGCGCGATCAGGGTGGCCTCGTCGTGCGAACCGGGGACCACGTCCTCGCGCACCAGGACCTGGCGCAGCTTGTCGCGCAGCACTGGCGTCGAACGCGCGGGCTCGGCCAGTCCCTTGCGGGTGAACAACCCGACCACGCGGAACTCGCTGGCGGGCTGGCCGGCCTCGTCGCGTCGGATCACGCCGAGCACGTCCATGCGGATGCGTCGCTTGACCGTCGACAGCCGCGTGGAGCGGGTGACGGTCACCAGCGGCGGGTCCGCGAGCCGCTGGCGCAGGTGTGCGGGGAGCTCGTCCAAGGACACCGGTGGGCTGAAGCGGGAGGTCGACGGATCCGACAGCACCCCCAGTCCCGAGTCCTCGGCCACGGCGATGGTGGGCGGGCCTTGGTCGGGGTAGTGCATCGTGTAGTCGCGCACCCCGAGCAGGACCAGATTGCCGTCGGCCAGCCAGTCGAGCAGCGCGGCGGCCTCCCCGCGCTCTGCGGCGGTCGTACCCGGCCAGTCCTCGGTGCGCAGCTGCTCGGCGACCGCGGTGACCCGATCGCGCATGGCGACGAAGTCGCTGGTGGCAACCAGTACGTCGGCGACGATGCGTGCCAGCGCGGCGCGCACCGCCTCCACCTCGTCGTCATCGAGCCGGTCGTCGAGCTCGAGGTGCAGTAGCGACTCACGGTGGGCGGCCTCACGGGCCGGCACGATCGCGGAGATGCGGCCGTCCGCTCCGCGCTCGACCCCGACGATGGGATGCAGGGCCCGGGCCACCCGATGACCGCGCAGCTCGAGTTCGTCGCTGACGCTGGCCAGCAGGAACGGCCGGTCCTCGCAGGCGACCTGCACGACGGATGCCGACTGCGCTCGACCGTCCAGTCCGGTCGGAGGCTGGTGGACCTCGATGCGGACCTCGCCCTCGCCTCGGCGGTCCACCGCCTGCAGTGCCAGCAGCAGGCGCTCGGCCGTGGCGTCCGGGTCCAGCCGGTGGCCCAGGCGGGGCGGCAGGCGGCGCAGGGCCACGGCCGCGAAGTCACGGGCGACCTCGGGCCGCTCGGGCGCGCGCGCCGCGACGGCGTCGAGCACCCGATCGCGGATCGCGCCCGCGCGCTGTTCGTCGGAGGGTCGACGGGAGTCGCGAGGAGGTGAGGAGGAGACTGAGCCTGACGTCGCGGACGTCGGCAGGTGAGCGGACACGGAGGCCTCGGGGTCGGGCGTCTCCCGATCCTAACGTCCGCCGGGGTCCGCAGTCCGGGGTCCTTCGGCCGTTGCCGGCCTGCTCACCGTCCCGCGATCACATCCCGTTGAGGCGCCGCGCCATCTTCGACTTGCGGTTGGCGGCGGTGTTGCGGTGCACCACGCCCTTGGTCGCGGCCCGGTCGAGTTCGCGGGACACGGCCTGGTAGGCCTCGCCGGCGGCGTCCCGGTCGCCAGAGGCGTGTGCCTCGTCGAAGCGGCGGGTGAGCGTGCGCACCCGGGTACGCACCGCCTTGTTGCGCAGCCGGGCGGTCTCGTTCTGCCGGTTGCGCTTCATCTGGGAGCGGGTGTTGGCCATGGACTCCTCGGTTCCGTGCTGCGGGGGCGCCGGGGTCCGGCGGGTGGTCGCGTTCGGACGCGGATGGCGCGCAGGACCGGGCCCCGCCGGCCAGCGAGCGCAGGCAAACGGTACCACCGGCCGCACGGACCCGGCAACCACCGCCGTTCCAGGGCGGTGCTCACCCCGGCGGCAGCAGTCCGTGCCGGGGGCAGCGGCGGGCGGGCGGTGCGTCGTGGTCGTGGTCGAAGGGGCAGCCCCACACGGTGCGTCGCCAGGCGCCCAGCACCAGCCAACTGATCGTCAGCAGCCACACCACCGTGATCGCGATGACCAGCAGCAGGCTGCCGCCCCCCAACTGCAGCCCGGGGTCGCTGCCGACCGTGAGCACCAGCCGCAGCACCTGCCAGACCGTGACGGTGCCGAGTGTGGCCGCCACGACCAACCACACGGCGTCGCGCCAGCGTGCTCCGGGGCGTGGGCCGGCCGAGCGCGGATCGCCCGGCTTGGGGCCATCGCCGCCGACGTCGGCCGCCTCGTCGTGGGCATCGGGCATCGCGCCGCTCCCGGTCGGCTGCTGTTGGCGAGGTGCGCACCCTACGGGCTCGGCGTCGGCCGGCACACTGGGCCGCAGCGGTACGCTGGCGGTCCATCCGCGGTGGGCCGCCACCGTTCGTCGTCGTCGGAAAGGCCGCCCCCCGCCGTGACCTACCCGAGCGAGCGCATCCGCAACTTCTGCATCGTGGCTCACATCGACCACGGCAAGTCCACGCTGGCCGACCGCATGCTGCAGTTGACCGAGCTGGTCGATCCCCGCAAAATGCGCTCGCAGTACCTCGACAAGATGGACATCGAGCGCGAGCGCGGCATCACCATCAAGGCGCAGGCGGCCCGGCTGCCCTACCGGCCCCTGGGCGAGGTCGGCGACGAGTACCTGCTCAACCTCATCGACACCCCCGGGCACGTCGACTTCTCCTACGAGGTGTCCCGGGCGCTCAATGCCTGCGAGGGCGCGGTGTTACTCGTCGATGCCGCCCAGGGGATGGAGGCGCAGACGATCGCCAACCTCTACCTCGCCGTGGAGGCCGATCTCGAGATCATCCCGGTGCTCAACAAGATCGATCTGCCCGCGGCCCGACCCGACGAGGTGGCCCGCGAGATCGCGGCGATCATCGGGGGGCGCCCCGAGGACGTGCTGCGCATCAGCGCCAAGACCGGCCAGGGGGTGCGCGAGGTCCTCGACCTGATCGTGGACCGGGTGCCACCGCCCACGGGCTCGCCCGAGGGTCCGGCCCGGGCGCTGATCTTCGACTCGGTGTACGACTCCTACCGGGGCACCCTGGTGTACTTCCGGGTCATCGATGGCGAGCTGCGGCCGGGCGACCGTATCCACCTGCTGGCCACCGGCTTCGAGGGCGAGATCGATCAGCTCGGTGTGCACGCGCCCGAGGAGACCCCCATCGACGCGCTGGGTGTGGGGGAGGTCGGGGTGCTCTCCGCGGCCATCAAGGACGTCGCGCAGGCCAAGGTCGGGGACACCATCACGTTGGCCGGCCGCGGGGCGCGGACCGTGCCGCCCCTGCCCGGGTACCGCGAGCCGCTGGCGATGGTCTTCTCCGGCCTGTACCCGGTCGATTCCGACGACTTCCCCCAGTTGCGTGACGCGTTGGACAAGCTGCGGCTCAACGACGCGTCGTTCAGCTACGAGCCCGAGACCTCGGGGGCGCTGGGCTTCGGTTTCCGCTGCGGGTTCCTCGGGCTGCTGCACCTCGAGATCGTCATCGAACGCCTCGACCGGGAGTTTGCCATCCCGCTGGTGACCACCGCCCCCTCGGTGCGTTACCGGGTCACGCTCGAGGGGGCCCCCGACCCCGCGACCGGTGAGCCCCGCGTCATGGCCGTCTCCAATCCGCAGGAGCTGCCGCCGGCCGGCCAGATCGCGGACATCGCCGAGCCGACCGTGACCGCCATGGTGCTGACCCCCGCGGACTACGTCGGCCGGGTCATGCAGCTGTGCGAGGCCCGGCGCGGGACCATGCTGGCGATGGACTACCTCACCGAGGAGCGCGTCGAGCTGCGCTACCAGCTGCCGCTGGCGGCCATCATCACCGACTTCTTCGACCAGCTGAAGTCGATGACGCGTGGCTACGCGTCGCTGGATTACGAGGTCGGCGAGTACGTGTCCGCTGATCTGGTGCGCGTGGACGTGTTGCTGAACGGCGAGCCGGTCGACGCCTTCAGCGCCATCGTGCACCGCGAGGAGGCCTACGCCTTCGGGCGGTCGATGGTCGAACGGCTGCGCGAGCTGATCCCCCGCCAGCTGTTCGACATCCCCGTGCAGGCCGCCATCGGGGCCAAGGTGATCGCCCGCGAGACCATCAAGGCCCGGCGCAAGGACGTGCTCGCCAAGTGCTACGGCGGGGACGTGACCCGCAAGCGCAAGCTGCTCGAGAAGCAGAAGGAGGGCAAGCGGCGCATGAAGTCGGTCGGTTCGGTGGAGATCCCCCAGGAGGCGTTCGTCTCCGCACTGCGCACCACCGGCCCACGCACCGAAGCCTGAGCAGCAACGCCCGAGCCCCGCTGGGGCGGACACGATCACGCGACCGGTAGCAGCCATCATGAGCGACCCCACCCCCCGCGAGGGCACCGAGCTGGTGCCCGCCGACCCGACCGACCCCGACGACCTCACGGCCGACGAGCAGGCGCTCACCGATCACGCCCAGGCCCTGCCCCGCGGCTCGCAGGCGGTGCTGTGGGCGTTCGGCTTCGACTCCACGCTGCGTGCTCAGGAGGCGATGCTGGCCGCCATGCGGCTGGTCGCGCGCGGCCACCTCGACCTCGAGGACGCCGCGATCGTCGCCAAGGTGCGCGGCAAGGTGCGCATCACCCAGACCAAGGACGTCAACCCGGCCCAAGGGGCCGTCGGGGGTGCCTGGGTGGGCACGCTGGCCGGGCTGTTCATCGGCGGCCCGCTGCTCGGTGCGGCGCTGGGCGCCACCGCCGGCGGCCTGTTCGCCAAGCTGCGCGACATCGGCATCTCCGACCCGGCGATGAAGCAGCTGGGCGAACAACTCGGGGATGGCGAGGGCGCGCTGTTCCTGCTCGTGGCCGACTGCCACCGCGCCCGCGCCCTGGCCGAGGTGGCCCGCTTCCCCGGCCGGCTGCTGGCCTCCACCGCCGAGGAGTCGATGCAGGCGACCGTGCGCGACACGTTGGCCGTGGACCCGTGGGCCTGAGCGCCGGCTGGCTCGAGGCGCCGGTCGAGTGCGGGGCGGCCGCCGGGTTCGGGCTGTACCTGCACGTGCCCTTCTGCCACCACCGCTGCGGGTACTGCGACTTCGCCACCGCCGCGATCGGAGGCGTGGACCCCGCCGAGGTCGAGGTGCTGCTCGACCGCTACCTCGCGGCGCTTCGTACCGACCTGGTACGTCAGGTGAGCCCCGGGTTCTGGCCCGCGCTCACCTCGGTGTTCATCGGCGGTGGCACGCCCACCCTGCTCGGTGGGGCGCGGCTCGCGGCGCTGCTCGACACGGTCCGGGCCCACCTCGAAGTGGCCGACGACGTCGAGGTGACCGTCGAGGCCAACCCCGAGACCGTCGGACCCGAC